>CAKZYI010000488.1 GCA_937884735.1 uncultured Pleurocapsa sp. | reverse complement strand
TGACGCGATTGATGCTCAGGAGACTGGCCTAATTTGATACACGCCTCTACCTTTTGAAACATCCTCTTAGGTTAAGTCCCTGAAATCTGCCTTAAAGGGTTACTGTAGCTTATGACAGCTACGGGCAGAATCTCTGCGGAGTAGCGGCAGTTAAGCGTTTAAAGGCCTAGAAGTAGCTTTAAACCGATTCAGATCATAATTAGCGATTGTGAAGCTAGTAACTATGTCCTGAAAATTGGCATCGATATATGTAAGAGCTTCTGAAAGCCGCTAAAGCTGGCTGAATTACATCTTGATGTAGAACGACCCTACAGTATCTTAACCAAAGGAGTTATAGCTAGATCATGACTTCTAATCATACTGAGATAATTAGAGCTAGTCTGAATGATGGCAGTATTGTCCAAGTTCAAGCTGCTGCCATGGGTGGACGTCAAGATGTTGCTGGTGAAAAAATATCAGACCTTCAAGATGTTGGTAAAGCTATCGAAGACATTGTTGAAGCTGTGGCTGCCCCTATTCATAAAGCTATGCCTTCTAAAGTCACAGTTAAGTTTGGCATATATATTGCTACTGAACCAGTTCAGCTGACTGCTTTGTTAGTGAAAGGCGGTGGAACAGCAACGTTAGAAGTAACTTTGGAGTAGGAGCCAAAAAGCTAACATCATGACGATTGCTACACTTTATGATCTGTTAAATCAGTGCAGCGTTAGATTATTGCTATCAGATGGTTCTTGTGGAACAGGATTTTTTGTAGCGCCAGGATATTTGCTCACGTGCGAGCACGTTGTGCGGCATGCTGGAGATTTGCCTATTCAAGTACGTTGGCAACAGCAGAATAACTTTGCTAGAGCTTATGTTGAAGAGGCGTTTGAGGAATATGATATTGCTTTACTTCGATTTGTTCCCCCTTCTGATAATCTGCCCTGTGTGTATCTGTCTGATGAGCTTAAGGTAGGCGATGAGATATATCTGTTTGGTTATCCTGATACTGAGTACGAAAATGGTCGCCCAGTTACTCCTGAATTTGAAGGATTTACTGGCGATGCTCCTCCATTTATCATGTTGGAACAGGGACAGCTACAACCTGGCATGAGTGGTGCTGCTCTACTCAATCGTCGTACAGGTAAAGTCTGTGGGATGGCGAAATTTACCCGTGATAAATTTACTGATATGGGCGGTGGTGGTGTACAAGCCGCTGTGATTTTACAGCAGTTACCTAAACTGATTCAGTTGCAACAAGAATTTCATCAACGAGATAATCGATGGCAAAAACATCTTAGTCAGCTTAATATTCGTTTCAATAAGCAGTCGTTGTGTCCGAATAACCTACCTCGCAGCGGTATGGTTAAGTTTGTAGGACGAGAATTTGAGCTTACTACTCTGCATACTCAGTTGTCCGAGGTTGATCGAGCAACTATTACAGCTATTCAAGGGATGGGGGGAGTTGGTAAAACAGAGTTGGCTTTACAGTATGCCCGTCATCATCTAGAACAAAAGACCTATGGTGGTGGTATCTGCTGGCTCCAGTCTAGGGAACAGGACGTGGGTACCGAACTGGTGAACTTTGCTCAAGCACAATTAGATCTTACTCCTCCTGATAGTCTGAGTTTACGTGATCAGGTTCAATTCTGTTGGCGCAATTGGCCTATTCGCGGAGAGATTCTAATCGTTATTGATGATGTTACTGACTATGCCTCTATCAAACCCTATTTGCCTCCCCAGGAATCGCGTTTTGTAGTGCTGTTAACTACTCGCCTACAGCTAGGTACCTCAATTGCTGTATTGCAAGCTAATGTACTTTGTGAGGAAGCATCTTTAAAGTTACTAGAGTCTTTAATTGGCGCAGAACGGCTAGATCAAGAATATCAAGTTGCTCAAGCTCTATGTCATTGGCTAGGATACTTACCCTTAGGACTAGAGCTTGTAGGACGTTTTTTAAATCGAAAGCCTGACTGGACTCTACAAAAAATGCAGGAGCAGTTAAAAAGTAAGCGTTTGCAAACACGGGCATTAAATAAGTATCAGGCAGATATGACAGCCATTCATGAAAGTGCTGCGGCAGCCTTTGAATTAAGCTGGCAAACATTAGACAGAGATGAGCAGAAGCTAGCATATCGCCTAAGTTTATTTGCTTTAGCACCTATTCCCTGGAATTTTGTCGAAGTTTGGTCTGGAGAGGATGAAGATGACTTAGAAGACTGGCGTGATGATGGACTTATTAATTGCAGTTTACTCATGCGTGTGGGGCGAGGGACCTATCAGCTGCACCAGTTAATTAGAGAATACTTTCGTAGTAAGCTAGATGACTGGCCAGAAGCTGATAATTTGAAACGAAGCTTCTGTCAGAGTATGGTTCACATTGCTCAGAAAGTACCACAAAGTCCTACGCGAAAACAAATTTTAGATATAGTCCCAGCTACTCCTCATCTGACAGAAGTGACAACCACTTGGCTGGACTCACTCAATAATGAAAATCTTATTTGGCCTTTTGTTGGCTTGGGAAGATTTTATGAGGGGCAAGGTTTCTATCGTGAGGCCAGAGCTTGGTATGAAAATTGTGACCAGGTGGTTAAGCAAAAACTTCAGAAAAATCCACAAATTATTGCTTCAATTCAAGGGCATCTGGCGCGGATATATCAGTTTCAGGGACAATATGTTGAATCAGAAATACTATATGAGCAGATACTGGAAACACAAAAAGTATATCTTTACGAGACATCGCCTGACACAGCAGAAACGCTCAACGATTTGGGTGTAGTACTTTATAAGCAAGGGAAATATAGTGAAGCAAAACCGCTTCTTGGTAAAGCAATTAAATTATTGATAACAGCTTATGGTGAGTGTCATCCTAAAGTTATGGAAGCCCAGAGCAATTTGGCAATGCTCTTTAGTGCCCAAGGTAGGTATCTCGAAGCAGAAAAATTATTTATTCAAGCTTTAGAAATAGGAAAGCACTGTTTAGGTGCTCAGCATCCACGAATAGCAACGAATATGTGTAATTTAGCGTTCTGCTATAAGTCTCAGAATGAAATTGAGAAGGCAGAGCCACTGTATGTGAAGGCGCTAATGCTTTATAGGAATCTCTTGGGCGAAGAGCATCCTAGTCTTGCTGAAGCTTTGAATAATCTTGGTATGCTTTATATAAAGCAAGAAAAATATTCAGCAGCAGAAGAGTTGTTGACTGAGGCTCTAGACATTCAGCGAAAGATATATGGTAAAGAACATCCAGATGTTGCTAGAGGTATCAACAATATTGCCTACTTATACGATCTTCAAAACCGATTTGAGGAAGCAGAGCCACTCTATACAGAAGCATTAGAGATGCGCCAAAAACTTCTTGGTGAGGAACATCCACAAGTTGCAGTTAGCCTGAATAACCTAGCTACATTGTATCGCCTAACAAGCCGTTATGATGAGGCTAAACTCTTTTACGATAGGGCTTTAGATATTCTAGAATCTAAATTAGGAGATCAGCACCCTCTATCAATGCGTGTTAAGACCAATTTAGTTAAGCTTGCAACAGCTACTCAAAAATCAAATAAGGAGCATGCTTGAAGAGAGACTTAGTCAGCAGAGCCAACAAGGGTAAATGCTGCCCAATTTTTGGGAGAGTTCGGATACTCTTGAATCATGTCAATCATTGCTAGTCTTAAAGCTTGAGCTTTATTTCTACCATTAAGCCAGTATTCATAGAAATTAGTCATTAGTTTTGCAGTAGGAGCATCGGGTACATTCCATAACGACATCAAAACACTTGAAGCACCTGCTGCTGTGAAAGAAAAGGGTAAGCCAATTACACCACCTGGTGCTAATTCTCCAACTCCTGTATTACAAGCACTTAGAACAACTAGATCAGTGTTGGGGAGGGTTATATTAAAAATCTCAGAAGCATCTAAATATTCTTTTGCAAGAGCAATTGATCCAGAAGCTTCTGTTGGACCCAGCGTGCTTCTTCGTGAACTGAACTGTTGACCATCTCCAGTGTTTATAATGCCATGAGTTGCTAAATGAATGATTTCAGCACCTTCATCCATATTTTTGATGATTCGCTCCTTCTTTGCCTTTCTTCTGATACGTTGTTCGATATCAAATCCGTTGTTATTGAGCAAGTTAGTAATAGCAATAACTTCCGCTTCTGCTCCTGGCAGTGACTCTAGTGAGTCAGGCATAGGGTCGGGATTACCTACAATTAGAGCTTTTCTATTACCATAGGAATTTTGATTGTCAGAGCGTTCTCTAAGACTAAGAAGAAGAGTTCGAATATTTGGCACTGTCAATAAGGTATGCTCTTCCACTAAATATTTCTGATTGTCAGGATTTTTAAGAGCTGCAAAAGAGATAAAGTTAAGAGGCCCATCGGGAATAAATATGACTTTACTTTGAGGATCCTCTGGAAGCCAATCCTCAATAGGTGCGATCAAAAGCTGATAGAGACTGTTTAACTCATTCTGAACTTCTTTTTGTTGAGCCGTGCTTACAGAACTTGTTGATTGTTGATTGTTTTGAGTAGTGAGGTCTGAGACCCCTAGTGAATTACGAATGCCTCGCATTCCTTCATCTACACCTGAGATGAGGACTGAACGGCAGTCATCAGATAGTTCCTCGGTTATTTGTTTGCAGCTGTATTGTTCTGAGAAAGTCAAATTAGAATTTTGTGTTTCGGAAGATTGGTTGACAAAAGAAATTTTTCCCGATGGCATTACAACCCAAATATAGAGCTGTTTGGGGACTTCTATATCATCATTGGAAATTAGAGAATAAAAAACAAGTGTTGCATTTTCATCTTTTGCAACTTTTCTAATATCCTTGATGGGGATAGGACTAAATGTAGCGAATATTGTAGCTGCTTTAGATAGACGAGCTGCATCCTCTGGGTTAGGAGAACCTCCTCTTCCAATTGTTTGAACAACGGATCTCATTAAATCATAGTAGTTGTTTATTAGCTGAAAGTCTATAGAAAAGGTACGAGCGTATTCCGAATTAACAAGAGCTTTTGCAAGTGAATTGCTATCTGTTAGATCATTTACTCTGTTTTGCGGAACCGAATTTTGCTGGCCTTGCGAAACATATACCTGCTCCAAGAGATCTAAAACCTTTAAATCCTCTTGAATCTTGTAGCTATTTACTGTGGAGCCCTTCCATCGAAGGTTCGTACGAGTCGTAGTGTAATGCCCATCTTGTTCAAACCTGGAATCGTGTTCAAAACTAAAAAGGGCGCTTAAATCCGTTCTGCTATCTTCGAGATTTTCAAGAATATTTCTTGCATGATTTAAAATTCTCTCTTTGTTGATGTTATCTCTTATATTCTCAGCATATTTGGCTAATCTAAAAAACTCGTAGGCAATGCTATAAGTATCAGAGAAAGAAAGATCTAGGTTGTTTAGACGATTACCTAAATCGCTTAATTTAAAATCAAAGATGTCATTTTCACTATTTGTTAAATTATTATAATCTTCGTTGTATATAGAAGAATTAGACTGCGCTTGAGCAATATTTCGATCAGTTGTTAAGCCTGAAAAATTTGTACTGCCAATAATAAAAACAAGAATACAAGTAAGGCTAAACAAGCCAAAAGTATTTTTCTTTTTCTTGTATATCATTTTGCTGGATGCGATAATATAGAGTCACAATTAAACCTACTCAAAGTAAGTCTTGGCAGAATACAATTGAATGCAAGATATATAAGGTTTGAATACGAATATATGCAATATTTGAATTTAAAAAATATATGACAGGCTACAAAGTTTATACTGCGTTTTCATTAAGTCCATATAGCTCTATATCCAGTAATAAGAAAGAGATTTTTTTTTTATTGGCTGATATACTACTGAGTCTATTATAGGGTCTGTAATGGTGGCTTTGAGTACTTACCGATGCCATCTATTACACAAACTTTGCAATAGATGGCTTTTTCTTGAAAACCTTAGAAGCTATCTACACTCAAAATAATTTCTGGAAATTAGCCTTATAAGGCTCATAAGTTGTGTTTGGCAGCCAGTCACCAGAATAGGTGAGTCATGTGTTCAATGTTGAAAAAAATATGCTCTCACCGTTGCCAATTTCCTTGCTCTTCGGTTAGTGAAATAATTGCCTTAGTTTCTGACTCTAAAACAAACTGCAGTTTTTCAGTGAGTACTTTTCTTGCTGCCCTGGTCGTTTTTGTCCTAATCCAGGATTTTCTTGGTAGAACAAGTAACAAAACTGAGGGACTGACAGCTCACCATGAACATTAGCTCAAGCCCTATGAAAACCATTGAAATCCATCAACGTGACCGCTTTAAGGATGATTGTCAAAACACATATTTCTCTGAGGACTATAAAAATCCCTATATATACTGATTTTTTTT
>CAKZYI010000487.1 GCA_937884735.1 uncultured Pleurocapsa sp. | reverse complement strand
CATTGGGGACAGTATTGGCTATCAAACCAACCATCAAAGATAATCCACCCTGATAAATGAGAATAATCAAGGTCGAAAACCCAACGCCTACACCATAAATATTTGCCAAGGCAATGGAAATTACCCCATCCATAGTTGATTTAATAGTTAAAAGGGTATCGTCACCACTCAAGCCATTATTAAAGCTACCAATTAAAGCCATTGGTCCAACACAGAACAATAGGCTACTAGCAACAAATCCTTCGGTAAATCTACCTTGACCCCTAAATTTCTTTTTTAACCAATCTCCCAAACTAGTCAATTTTTCTTCAATCTGTAACCATTCTCCTGTAACTCCACCTACTACTATCGCTAAAAGTCCTAAAACAGCCCCATTTATGCCACCTGCTGTTACCTGTCCCATGCTATTTGCCATACTCAAGCCAATCCAGATGGTGAGTAAACCGACTCCTTGAGTGATGATAGTCTGTACCTTGCTAGAAAGGCGATCTTTAAACAGTAAGCCTAAACCAGTACCGACAAAGACAGCAAAGATGTTGATCCAGGTACCGCTTGTTTTCGTCCAGAAGTCTAAATTCAAAATGATTATATGATGTTGATAATTTGGTCTGTGATGTGCAGCAATTTTTTGTTTCTTAGTCTTAGCTTTTAAAACACTACCTTAAAATTAAACCGATGAAGAATTATTAATTTAATCTGGATCAAAGAATATTATGATGAAGCTTTTTAGGAAATCTTGAATCAGATTATTTCATACTATTATTAGTAGTTTTTGTCTGATTGATAATTATTACGATTGCAAAGCAGAAAATCTTAAAATACAATTATAAAAACATTACTGAATTTGGCTAGTGCAATTTAATTATTATTAAATTAGTATCAGATATTGTCAATTAATCCATTGTTTATTTTGCAAGAAATAGAAATATACTAGTATTTATTCTAAGTTTAAACAATAATATTTATACAATAAGTGTAGTCATCTTATTGATATTTATGCGATCGCATCAACATGTTATCTATAAAGTTGAGGTTCCATAGAATGCAATACAAAAAGCAAAACAGCCTCAAGAAAAATTTACTTATAAAAGTAGCTACAAGATTGCGATCGCAGAAAAATTAATCCTGCTCTATTTGATGCCTATTATTTTGCTAGTCAAAACAATAGTTTTAAACTGTTTGTTGTTTATCACTTAAGAAATCTTAAAACAGATCGAGGTTATAACCAAAAGTGCCGAATCAATGAGATAAAGTCATAGTAAGTTAAGACAACTGATAGCTGATAACTGATTTATGTCCTCGGAAAAGCATAACCAAACAGACAGAAAAATTATTACCGACTGTACCAATATAGATAAATCCAAACTTTCCCCCATGTATCAACATTATGTTGAGGTGAAAGAACAATATCCCAACGCACTATTACTATATCGAGTGGGTGATTTTTTTGAATGCTTTTTCCAAGATGCTGTCACTATCGCCAGAGAACTCGAACTAGTGCAAACTAGCAAGGAGGGCGGAAAAGAATTGGGGCGAGTAGCAATGACGGGAGTACCTCATCACGCCCTAGAACGCTATAGCACTATGTTAGTTGAAAAAGGTTTTGCAGTGGCTATCTGCGATCAGGTAGAAGATTCTAAAGAAGCCGCTGCGGAAAAGCGAATGGTGCGTAGAGAAATCCAGAAGTTATTGACTCCTGGTACTCTGACTGATGACGGAATGTTGCAAGCCCGTAAAAACAATTTCTTAGCTGCAATTGTAATAGCAGGGGAACATTGGGGTTTGGCTTATGCAGATATCTCTACAGGGGAATTTTTCACAACCCAATCTAGCGAGCTTAACTCTTTAACTTTGGAATTGCTCCGTTTACAACCTTCAGAAGTATTAATTCCTGCTAATGCGCCAGATATTAATGGTTTACTGCGCCCTGGAGAAAAATCTGAGTATTTGGCTGACTATTTACCCGATAGCTTCTGCTATTCATTGCGATCGCAACAGCCTTTTATGCTAACCGAAGCCAGTCAAAGACTCAAAGATACTTTTAACTTGAGTTCTCTTGAAGGGATGGGTTGCGCCAATATTCCTCTTGGGGTTAGGGCTGCTGGAGGCTTATTAGAATATGTGGAAGATACTCAAAAAGCCTATCAAGTACCTTTACAAGCATTACGCTCCTATAGTTTAGCTGACTATTTGGTTTTAGATTATCAGACACGACGTAATCTAGAAATTACCCAAACCATCCGCGACAATACTTTTCATGGCTCATTATTGTGGGCATTAGATCGCACTGCCACAGCAATGGGGGGTAGAACCCTACGCCGTTGGATATTGCAACCCCTCGTCGATCTTAAGGGTATCGCTGCCAGACAGACGACGATTCAAGAGCTAGTAGAAAACACCTCTATGCGCCAAGATTTACGCTCTATGCTGCGTAAAATATACGACATCGAAAGGTTATCAGGCAGAGTAGGTTCTGGTTCGGCAAATGCACGAGATTTACTCGCATTAGCCGAGTCTTTGATTAAATTGAGCGACTTATCGGCGATCGCATCTTTTGGATCTTCTCCCTATCTTAAAGCCTTACATAATGTTCCTCCAGAATTAGAACAGCTTGGGATTTTTGTAGTCGAAAGGCTAGTAGATGCCCCACCTATTCTTTTAAAAGAAGGAGGGATAATCAAAGACGGGGTAGACTCTAGGCTAGATGAAATTCGCCAAAGATTAGAAGATGATAAGCAGTGGCTAACTAACTTAGAAGTTACTGAAAGAGAACGAGTCGGCGTAGCCAATATTAAGGTGGGATATAACAAAACCTTTGGCTACTTCATTAGTATGCCCCGCACCAAAGCCAGTCTAGCCCCAGATAACTATAAGCGCAAGCAAACCCTAACCAACGAAGAAAGATATATTACCTCGGAATTGAAAGAAAGAGAAACTCGGATACTTACAGCCAAAGACGATTTGAGTAGTCTCGAATATGATATTTTCGCCGAATTGAGAAATACAGTAGCTGAAAAAGCTCAAGAAATCCGCAGTATCTCCAAAGCAGTAGCGGCGATAGACGTTTTAGCAGGATTAGCTGAGATAGCTGTCTATCAAAATTACTGTCGCCCTGAAATGACAGAAGGAAGAGAAATAAATATTGTTGAAGGTAGACATCCTGTAGTAGAGCAATCCTTGGGAGAAGGTTTTTTTGTGCCTAATTCAGCCCAAATGGGAAATCCCCCCCAACTCCCCCTTGATAAGGGGGGTGCATATCCAGATTTAATTGTTTTAACAGGTCCTAATGCCAGTGGTAAAAGCTGCTATTTAAGACAAATAGGTTTGATTCAACTCATTGCTCAAATCGGCAGTTATGTTCCCGCCACAGAAGCTAGATTGGCAATATGCGATCGCATTTTTACCCGCGTCGGGGCAGTGGACGATCTAGCAACGGGACAGTCTACCTTTATGGTAGAGATGAACGAAACCGCTAATATTCTCAATCACGCTACCCCAAAGTCTTTAATTCTTTTGGATGAAATAGGTAGGGGGACGGCTACTTTTGACGGGCTTTCTATTGCTTGGGCGGTAGCGGAATACTTAGCTACAGATATTCAAGGAAGAACTATTTTCGCCACTCACTATCACGAATTAAACGAACTGGCTTCAATCTTGACCAACGTCGCCAACTATCAAGTTACGGTCAAAGAAATGGCAGATAAGATTATTTTTCTCCATCAAGTATGTGCTGGTGGCGCGAGTAAATCCTACGGAATTGAAGCAGGAAGACTTGCAGGATTGCCCCCTTCAGTTATCGGCAGAGCAAGGCAGGTAATGGGACAAATTGAAAAGCATAGTAAGATTGCCCTTGGTTTGCGTAAAGGCATTCAACAAACCCAGCCTAAAAAAGATGGTAAAGGAAAAGCGATCGAGCAGTTAGATATTTTTGAAGATTAGCTTGTTCCAATTTAAGATAAGTTGGCAACATAGCTACAGGCTCGATCACAAATAAGAATTTTTCTCATTTGTGATCGAGATTGCCATAGATTAAAAGCGATCGC
>CAKZYI010000486.1 GCA_937884735.1 uncultured Pleurocapsa sp. | reverse complement strand
TTGTAATAACGCTAAAGCTACCATCAGTTTCTAAGATAACCGCATCGGCATCTTCAATTGCAGCAACCCCATTAGCCCTTAATGCTGCTAGTATTTCACCTTCGGCTACTCTTTCTCTTTTAAGCACGTCCTTTTTCATTTTTCCTTTGTATAGCAACAAAGCAGGTTCGGCTTTGATTAACTTTTGAATTAAGGAAGAGCGAGCAGAAACCCAGGTTAGAATATACTGAAACAATATTAGTAGGCCAAAACCTAGAATACCAGTACCAAATGAGTCTTTTGTTGATAACAAGATACTAGAAAGAATTGAACCAAAAGCAATAGTAACTACAAAATCAAAAGAATTCCATTTTGATAAGGTACGTTTGCCTGATATTCGCAACATCACAATTATTGCTATGTAAGCGATTGTTCCCAAAATAATTGTGTTGACGAACGGATTGTTAAACATAATTGATAATAAACAATTGATTGTGGTTAAAACTTTTGAGGTATTGGCGAATTGTAATGTTGTTTAAGTCCCTAATTTAAAGCTTCCTTCGGGATAAGAAAATGAAATTGTTAGGATATCTCTAAGCTCTAAGCCTTTGAGTTATTTTCTATTCAGGATCAATTAAAAAGTATTCAGGAAAACAAACAATTTTGAAGGTGAGGGAGGGCGAGAAAACCTCGCCATCTCCAATCACCTTGTTGAAAGGACTGATATATAGCTTCCCACTTAACCCGAACTCACGTTAATTTACTTGGTCAAAATTTAAACTTTACTTTATTTAAACTTTACTTTTTAAAACAAATAAATAAAGGGCTGGCATAGCCAAACCCTTAATAGCCTAATTGTTAATCAAAAACTTATGATTCGGTAGAAGGCATTATCTCTACTTCCATTGTTACCTCATTGACTCCTGTAATTTCTTCAGCCAAAGGCATGATGCTTTCGTATTCTTTTTCGCTTGGTACAGTACCTACAATAGCTACGTTACCCTCTTCTGCATCAACAGTAAGCTTTGCACGAGGAATATTTGCTTCCAACTTAGCTCTAATTTCGCTTTCAAGGTCAGAATCATCTCTAACTTCTTGGTCACCTACAATATCATTACGTTGTTCTCTGGCGCGAATATCAGAACTCAACTGATCTTGGCGAATTTCACTGTTTGCATCTTCCAAAGTTTCTTCAACTTCACCAGGGTTCTCTACCACTGCACCTTCTTCTACGTCAGTAGGTGCATCAGCACTAGTACGAGCTACATCACAACCAACTGCACCAAACAATAGGGCACTACCCAATAATAATCCTGTTAACTTTTTCATTTTTTCTTTTTCCAAATTAATAATTTATAGTTTCTATCCAACAGTGGCTACTGAGCCACCATCAACTCGGTAATTTGCACCGACAACAAAGCTAGAATGCTGAGAACAAAGAAAGGCAATTACTGCTGCTACTTCTTGCGCCTTACCCCGACGATGTAGCTCTAAATGAGGTCGCTTTTCGTCTAAAAAGGTTTCAATTGCGCGATCAAAACTCATTCCTTCTTCTTCTGCCCGTTTTTCCATCATGGCATCGGTCATGGGAGTAGCGATATATGCAGGAGATACAGAGTTGACCAAAACACCATCTTTAGCATATGCCTTGGATAAATTTTTGGTTAAATTTAGTACTCCTGCCTTTGCTGCACAGTAGGGCATTTCATCGGTATATGGCTGTACCGCATCTTCTGAACCAATCAGAACAATTCTGCCCCAGCCTTTCTTTTGCATGGAAGGAATAAAAGCCCGACAAACACGCACCGCAGACATGAAATCTACATCAATGGTTTCATACCAATCTTCGTCAGTTAATTCCAAAAACTCTTTGGTTGAACCAGTGATACCAGCACAATTGACCAAAATATCAACCGATTCATAATAATTAAGAATATGCTGTTTGGCTGCTTCAACATCGTCCAAGTTTCTTAAATCGGCAGTAACTGCTATTGTTTCACCAATTTTGCTGATTTCTGCTGCTGTTGCTTTCAACTCATCTGTCGTCTTATCAATTAGAGCAATCTTTACTCCTTCAGCAGCCAGTAATTTAGCAGTGGCTTTACCCATTCCTGAGTCACCGCCCGTAATTACGGCTACCTTATCTTTTATTCCAAAATCCATACTTATGTCTGCGTTCTTCTTCTATGTTTATCGTTCGATTACGTCGCCTTCTGCTTCTACTTCAAGTTCTTCGCGACGTACTGTTTTTCTGGCTTCTACAGTGTCACGCTCTACTTCTTTGCGTACGCTAACTTCTTCACGTACAAAAGCTTGCTTTTCAATATCTGCGGTTTCTTCGTAAGCTTCTACACGGACTACTTCTGTATCTGCAAAACTAGTCGTACCAGGGCTAACGGCTGTTCCTGTGACCGCATCTGTGCGTTCAATTACAATACGCTCTCTTTCAACAGGTACAGCTACTTCAGCAGTTTCTGTTTCTACACGCTTACCAATAGCAACTTCTCCAGCTTTTTCACGCTGCTTGTTTACCATTAAACGTTCTTCATATAGTCTGATCTTATCGTTGTCAGCAAGATCGGTTCTAGTTCTAATATCTTCGTCTACATCATTTACGGTAGTAGGCGTTGTTCCTGGCATGTCATAGATATCGAACTCTTCTACACCATGCTGACGCATAATAGTTGCCGCACGGTCTATCTCGTATGCTGTTCCTGTGACCATTACAAGAAAACTACCACGACCAACACGATCGCTATAAATTTTAGCCTTCTCTTCAGGGATGCCCAAACCAATCAAGGCACCAATTAAACCACCAGCCGCAGCACCGATACCCGCACCAGCTACGGTGGTTGCGATCGCAGTTGCTTCTGCACCAGCCAAAAGAATAGGACCAATGCCAGGAATAGCTAATGCACCTAGACCAACTAGCAAACCTGTAATACCACCCAATGCACCACCAGTCAATGCACCTGTAGCAGCACCTTCATCCGCCTTGTTTCCTACTTCTTTTGTTGCATCATGTCCTGCAACTTTGTCTGCATCTTTAGCAATGACGGACACTCGATCCATGTCATAACCTGCATCTTTGAGAGCGCGTACTGCTGCTTCTGCCTCATCACGGCTGTAATATAGTCCAGCAGCTCTTTTGTATTGGTTAACAACCATTATATAATCTCCTTTAATTGAATTTGCACTTAATATCGGTACGAGCTTTGTTTGGACTTGCTCGTACCTACTCTTGTTGCTAATAAATTTTTTACTTGCTGTTTTTATTATCTAGAGTTTCTTGAAAGAATTTATCTATCTATAGCTTCATTAGCCATTGGTCTTTAGATAGATAAATTAACTACTCATCAATTTGTTTACTATTGATTGATAGTAGAAAACTTCTCACCAAAGTATTTGTTGATTAGAGTATTAACAAAAGACAAGATAATGGGCGCAACTATAAATGCGATTAATCCTGCTACTTTAAATCCTGGAACAAACAGAGAAGCCAACCAAAAGCACAAGCCATTAATGATTAGTGAAAATCCTCCCAAAGTAACAATATTAAGAGGCAAAGATAATAAGGACAATACTGGCTTAATTCCTGCGTTAACTACACCAATACTGGCACCAGCTATTAATGCAGCAGGGAAATTTGCCAAACTTACACCTGGGAAAATAATATCAACTACTAAAAGACTCAAAGCAGTTGCTAGAACAGATAAGAGTGAACCTAACATAAATTTATTAACTCCTGAATTTTCTGTATCAAACGATAATGTAGCGAACAACCACTACTGTATATTCATATTGATGTTAGATATTCAGTTGTTTTGATACCTCTAGCAAAAGATATAGATTACTTTTTAATAATTCTAATAATTTTAATAAATAAGTAATAATTGCTGTTTATATAGCATGTATAAATTATTTATGAAAACAACTACTAATAATAAAAGACTGATAACGAATGACATTTAAGACTAATGTTTTTCACAACTCCGATAGGATTGCTATATTAATTGCTACAATATGACTCAATTATTTATATTTAACAAGATAAAATTATCTTTCTAAGGATAGAAGATATTTGGTTTTCTGATTAATAGAATGAAAGCCAATAGAAGATATATAGGTATAAAATAATGGGAATCGTTAATATCATCGCATCAATATTGCTTCCTCCCCTGGGAGTTTTTATGAACATGGGAATTAGCCAAGCACTAGTAATCAATATTTTATTGACCCTACTGGGCTGGCTTCCTGGTGTTATTCATGCCCTTTGGATTATTTCTAAAAAATCAGAACAAGCAAACGTATAATGGTCAGCAGTTAATAGTTAACTGTTGATAGTCCTTTTTTATGGATGCAATAAGCTGTTACGCATTTAATTTGCTTGTTATGGCTGACGGAGAGAGAGGCTAACTGTTTTCCAAGCAATTAGATAATGTGCAGTTTAAGTAACTAATAGCTTAAATGATTTAGGGAGCCGTAAAACCAAGTCGGTTTACAGCTCCCTAATAGTTTAGATTTAATATTTTACTGTTGATTTTTGTTTTTGTAGGACTTCAAATTCGGCTTTGGGGTCAGCTTCGGCTTCACTATACAAATCGGTCGAAGAATTCTTTAAATCGTCTTCAGTGCGGACAATGAAAACAGAGCAAGGAGAGTGGTGAGTAACATAATTACTAACACTACCAAGAAACATCTCCTTTAAGCCCCTAAGTCCGCGACTACCAACTACAATCAAATCTGCTGACCAAGTATTTGCCAATTCGCAAATTTCCCATCCTGGGATACCGCTCAATTGAATACACTCTGCGCGAATTCCTTGATCGATCGCTTTTTGGGTAAGATTTTGCAAGAACTTAATTTCATTCTCTTCATATTCAGCAAATTTCTCCTGAAGCATATTGCTATCAATGCCCTTTAAAACCGAATAATAGGCATAAGTCGGTAAGACTGGATAATCAGGGTCTTCTTCAGACAACACATGGAGTAACATTAAACTTGCATCCATAGTTTTTGCCAGAGATATTGCTGTATTAAAAACAGACCTGCCTCTTGTAGAATTATCAATTGCCACAAGGATTTTATTAAGCACAGAAAACACCTTGAAATTAATTAAGTTATTTTTAGATCAATAATTTGAGGAAATTGTGAGGAACAGTTAAATTTCAACTAGTAAACCCTATCTAATTGCTTAAGTACTCAATTAAAATTGTATGGCAGGAGAAAATCACACCTTTGTTTTTGATATCACGACTGTATTGAGTTCATCAGCGATCGCTGGGTTTTTAGCCCATCGTTTGCGCCAGCCTGTGTTACTAGGTTATCTGGTTGCAGGTCTTTTAATTGGTCCTTTTGGATTAGGTCAAATTAACCAAATAGAAGAAATTAAGTCTCTGGCAGAAATCGGCGTTGCCTTTTTGCTGTTTGCTTTGGGTGTGGAGTTTTCGTTGGCTGAATTGAAACGAGTCAAAGAAATTGCCATTAAAGGTAGCCTGTTGCAAATTGGCTTTACTATTGCTTTGGTGGCATTGTTTACGACCTCATTAGGTTGGGTGCAATCTTCCGTAGAAGGAATCTTTATGGGGGCAGTTTTATCTCTTTCTTCTACTGCCGTAGTCTTAAAAACATTAACCGAAAGGGGAGAAGTAAGTACTATCCACGGTCAAATTATGCTGGCGATTTTAATCGCTCAAGACTTGGCTTTGGGATTAATGTTGGCTGTATTGCCAGCCCTAAATCAACCAGATAATTTGCTACCAGCATTGGTTGCAGCAATCATAAAAGCCGTACTATTTTTTGTTAGTGCGATCGCAGCAGGATATTGGGTTATTCCTCGGATCATGACTACTGTGGCAAAAACTGAGAACAGTGAGTTATTTTTACTCACGGTAATTGCCTTGTGCTTGGGTATAGCATTGATTACGGCTAACTTGGGTTTATCGATTGAAATGGGCGCGTTTGTGGCAGGACTAACTATTGCTGAAATTGATTATGCAGACCAAGCTTTAGCCAAAATGATTCCCCTGCGAGATACCTTTGCTAGTTTGTTTTTTGCCTCGATTGGAATGTTAATCAATCCTGATACTCTCTGGCAAAACATAGGAGTGATTGTTGGTTTAGTTACCCTGGTAATGATTGGTAAAGCGAGTATTGTCTTTCCGATTATTTGGAAGTTCGGCTATTCGTTCAAAACTGCGGTGATTAGTAGTCTGGGACTAAATCAAATTGGAGAATTTTCGTTTGTTTTGGCTGTCTTGGGGGAGAAACTAGGTTTTATTAGTCAAGACCAGTACGATCTATTAATTGGAACAACCGCTATTACCCTGGTACTTACACCCCTGGGGATGAAATTGTCCCCAGATATAGCAAACAAGTTGGCAAGTGTTCCCCTCGTCGCTAATTTTTTGAAGCAAAGACAGGAAAACAAAGGTATATCCGCACCTCAAACTATCTGCGATCATATTGTAGTAGCAGGTTATGGCAGAGTGGGCAAAGTCTTAGTAAAGGTGTTGCGCGATCGCAATTATAAGGTATTGGTAATTGAAAATAGCGAGGCTGCTGTTCGAGGTTTACGCCAAGATAATATACCTTATGTTTTTGGTGATGCAGATTCAGAGTTGGTTTTAGAAAAAGCCTATCTAGAGAAGGCAAAGGCGATCGCAATTGCCCTTCCCGATCCTTCTAGTACTCGCATTTTACTTAAATTAGCCCAAAATATGAACCCTACTATTGACATAGTAGCTCGTTCCCATAGCGATAAAGAAATTGATATCTTGACTAAACTTGGTGCAGCAGAAGTAGTCCAGCCAGAGTTTGAAGCAGCATTGGAAATGGGAAGGCAGATCTTAGCTACCTTGGGAGAAATTGACCTTGAAGTTAGTTTGGCAATACAGGCAATTCGCACAGATCGTTATATTAGCGTCCGAGATTCTTTTGGAAAAAGGGTTTCATGACAATTTCTACAAAATCAATACACAAGTTATCAGCAACATACTAATGAGGGCATCATACGGCAGACAACCTGTTTTAAAACAACTGCCGTCCAGTCTATGTCTTCTATGGTTGTATCCCTACCCAGGGTTAGGCGAATTCCTCTTTTAGCTGCATCCGCCCCATAACCCATTGCCAATAAAATCGGGCTGGGGTTGAGTTTTCCACTATGACAAGCAGAACCCGCGCTGATACCAATTCCTGCTAAGTTTAGCTGTCTGACAATGGTTTTTCCTGTAATATCTGGAGCTTTTGCCGCAAAGCGATCGCTTAAAATAAAGCTAACGTGATGGGGCAGACGGTACAGTCTATCTCCTGTGGTAGACAAACAAGGATAGTCCGCCAGCAGGTCAAATAAGCGATCGCGCAAACCCCGCAAACGTTCAGCTTCGGTTTTCATTTCCGCTGCGGCTAATTGAGCTGCCACCCCCAAAGCAGCGATGGTTGCTACTGCCTGGGTTCCCGACCTCATCTTGGCTTCTTGTCCCCCACCACCTAGTAGGGGGACTAGTTTGCTTCCTGTACGAATATACAATGCTCCTGCACCCTGTATACCGTAAATTTTGTGGGAAGAAAGGGACAATAAATCTATTCCTAGTTGCTGTACATCAATTGGCAAACGCCCAGCAACCTGTACGGCATCAGTATGAAATAAGCAGCCATGGTCTTTAGCGATTTTCGCCAGTCTTTCAATCGGTTGGAGTGTTCCTACTTCGCTTTGTCCATAAATAATTGAAGTTAAAACTGTATTTTCTTGTAGGGCTGCCTGCAAATCTAAGGGATTGACCCTACCGTACTTGTTGACAGGCAATCTAGTCACTTCACATCCCCACTGTACCAATAGATTAGCGGGTTCATTAATTGACGAATG
>CAKZYI010000485.1 GCA_937884735.1 uncultured Pleurocapsa sp. | reverse complement strand
TTGTCCAGGTCTACTGCCCAGATAATCGCGGTGTCTCTAATTATTGCTGCGAACCTTGTGCTAAGGGGTGGTACGAAATCAGAGATTCTAATAACCCCCTAGTAGTTTAAATTGGTTTTTAGCTGGCTGTTTTTGCTTCAGCGATCGCTACGAGTAACGTAGCGATTACCATCAGTGTTTACGACTCTATCCAGCTTGTCTTGGCTCAAGCTGGGTATTTACTTTTTTTGCTCCCAGATTCGTTTAGCTATCTTGTCCGCCTGGACTTTAAGGCTTGCCATTGTGTCTTCGAGAAGATCACCATTGTCCACGTCGGCTTTTAGTTCGATAACCTCAGAGGGGTTATTAGGGTTGGATACCCTGTAGAGTGCTTCGGAGACGGATGAGTCTGTTTTTTTATTCGGTTCATCATAGATTTCTTCTGGAAGGCTTTCTTTTATCTCTTGGAAAACTTCCTCGATGGCAAGGTAGGGATCGTAACCAAGCTCGACAATCTTATGCCCAATGATGATGATCTGCCGCCGCCGGTACTTCTCTAGTACAAGTTTACTGTAACGGTCAATGTTTACCCCTGAGACAGTTCGATTAAGCAGTGACGCTAGTTTAGTTGTGCCTCCGACATCTTCGAGAAGTTGGCGAGAGCCAAGCCAATCTGCTAGCTGAATATAATCGCATTTCTTCCCCTTGTCGTGCAGGGCTAAACAAGCTTGATAGATTATTTGGTGGGACGTTGGATAGAAAGCTCGAACAGGCAAACAATCTTCAACTTTAGCGATGGCTTTAGAGTCGAACATCAGAGAGCCTAAAATTGCCTCTTCCGCCTCGATATTGGCGGGGGGTAGTTGTTCAGTCATTATTATTTCTTCTTTGTGAATGTAAATATTTAACCCCCGAGGTTTCCCTTGTATTTCTCCGAATTTCTTCACGAGCTTTCTGCTCTTCTGGAGTACGTCTCCAGCCTGAACCATCGGGAAGATAGTATAAAGCCATTATTCCTTCTATACCTGGAATTAGGGTCTCTAAGTCGGCATGATACAAATCGTCTGTATAGTATCTAACTACTGCGTTTAGCTTATTAATCTGCTTGACAATTACATGCGTTTCTAAGTCATATTCAAAGTGGATATTGCAGTCACGACAACAAGCTTCAGTCTTATGTTCCCTTTGTTTCCTTTCATCCCAAGAATGCCAATTTTCCTCTAGCGGAGATCCGCACCAAGGGCATTTAGTCTCATCCAATAGTTCTATATTCAAAATTCAGCACCTTCTTTAATCGCTTCCATAACACTATCTAACTGTTCATCCCATTTTTCCAGTTCGTCACGTAGCACCTTGCCCTGGATCGGGTTGCAGGTTATCGTCAGCTTTTCCTTGAGGAAGACTTTACACGTACCTGCTTTATCGTTGCAGGCGATATAAACGATCGAACTTAAATTTACGAGGAAATAATCTTTGTTATTCTGCTGTGGAATTCGGATGATTTTTGGCATGGTTTAAATATGATTATGTTGACTTTTTCTAACAACATCGACAAAATTTGTTGCCCTCGCGGGCGCGTCCGCGCGGAACGAGCAAAATTCATCGTGGCTGTCAAGTTTGTTGCATTTTCGTTACAAAAGGCGAAAAATCGTGTAGTTAGTCGAGAATTGGTCGAGAATTGGTCGAGACACAAAACCTATATTCCATCGAGTTAGTCGAGGATTTGGTCGAGGCGCATCGACCGCCTTGTAACCCTCGTACTACGGGGTTTTCAGCGTTTTTTTTACCAAAAAAGTCGAGGATTTTACCCCTTCACTCTAAATTTAAGGTGTTTTCCTCTGCCTTGAAGCTCACCGTATCCCTCACTAGCCATGTCTTGAAACCATTTTCTGATTTCAGTTGCTTCTGTATTTCTTAGTCGCCAAATGTTGCGTTTTACATCTTTTGCAGATACTAAATCTATCTTTTTGGATAGCTCCAATACACTTATCCAGTTAGGACTAATAGTCTCGAAACTGGAGTATTTTTTGGTTAGTAATTCCCGCTGTTCTAGGTAATACTCCATGAGATTGATTCCTTTACGAATAGTCTCAATTGGTATAATTTGCGCGGGATAGTCGGAGATTTTGCCAATAACGCTATATAGCACATGCAGATTAACTATTAATCTGGCAGCTTGCCCCAGTGCCTTGCTATAGGCTTTAGCTAAAGCTGGATGCACTTCGTTGTAACCTTTTTTGGCGATATAGTCGTAAAAAGCCTTGTAAACTAGGTATCCCTGGCTATCTAGCTGGTAGGCTGTAGCGGGTAGTTTGTAAACCGATTGAAAGATAGCCGCCAGCATATCTGCCAGCTTACTTTTCTCCCCTCCTAGTTCGTCTGGAAGCTACTTAAGAGACTTAGGCT
>CAKZYI010000484.1 GCA_937884735.1 uncultured Pleurocapsa sp. | reverse complement strand
CAGGAAATGGAGAAATATCTTTAAAAGATTATCTTGGTCAATGGGTTGTGCTTTATTTTTATCCCAAGGATTTTACTTCTGGTTGTACTATTGAAGCTCGACGTTTTCAATCTGACATTGCAGAATATGAAACTAGGAATGCACAAATTTTAGGAGTTAGTGTTGATGATGTAGATTCTCATGCTGAATTCTGCGATTCTGAAGGTCTTAAGTTTCCGTTGCTAGCTGATACAAACGGTAGTGTTAGTAAAGCCTATGGCTCTTGGTTGGGCGCAATGTCACTGAGACATACATACCTAATTGACCCCCAAGGCATTTTGCGAGAAACTTTTTTGGGAGTAAGACCAAGCATTCATAGTCAAGAAGTATTAGCTCGTTTAGATGAGTTGGAACAGGAACAATCTAGCTAATAATAACGTCTTTCTTTCTTGTATTGATTGAGAGTCACACACTTTATTTGTGGACAATTGAAAAGGTAATAAGACTTCTATGGAGTCAATAGTTGGTAAGATACTGTGCGATCGCTATCGTGTCATTAAGCAGTTAAGCAAAAGCAGTTTTAATAGCGTTTTTATTGCTGAGGATCTAAAACATCCAAATAAACTGCAATGCCAAATTGAAAGGCTACAGCCTCATTATGATAGCGAGGTTTTGGGTACTCGATCTTGGCACAACATTTTGCAAGCGTTCGTAACTCAAGGAAACATTATCAAAAATATTTCCCAACATCCTCAGATTCCCCAACTGTTGGCTTTTTTTGAATGCGATCGCGAATTTTATTTAGTTCGAGAATTTATCGACGGTGCTAGTTTAGAACAAAAACTGACTGATTCTTCAATTGATGAAGTTGAGGCTATTAGTTGGCTTCAAGAAATTTTGGGAGTATTAGATTTTGTTCATCAAGCAGAGATTATTCATTTGAATATTCAACCTTCTAGCTTGATTCGGGGTCATAATGGACAAAAGTTTTTGACTAATTTTTCGAGCGTCAAAAATGCTGTTTTCTTTGATAAAAATTTATTTGATACTATTGGCAATGATGATTTTTATCCCCCAGAACAAAGAGAGGGAAAATCAGATTTTAGTACAGATATTTATGCTTTAGGTAAGACAATTATTTATGCTTTAACTGGTCGGGTTGCTAATTGTATTCAGGCTGAGTCACCACAATCACTGACTGAACTAAAAGACTCGATAGATAACAATATACCCACAGCAAAGATCAAACCAGAGCTTGCCGATATACTAAACAAAATGGTAGGCGATCGCTCTACAATACGCTATCAATCAGCGGTCGAGGTTCTAGAAGAACTGGATTTTAATCAACCAGTGGTTACTTTACCGCCTCCTATTTTTAGTAACTTTACTTTTCCTGTAAATAACTCATCCATTCGGGATAAATCAAGAAAAGTAAACCCCAGAAAAAAACGTTTTAAATCAAAGCAAAAAGTTCTTTGGCTGTTTTTATCTTTACCTTTTATTGTAGCTTTGGTAATCGTTTTTATAGGTATAGAACGCAATACTTATAAAGATTTTGCAACCTATAATAATGACAATTATCAATTTGAAATTAAGTATCCTAAATCTTGGTCGCAAAAAGATTTAGACGATCCCATTACGGGAGAAATAGTTGTTTTTTCCTCAAGTTTAGAAACTGCTGCTGACTCGTTTTTAGAAAAGGTATCTATTGCCGTAGAATATTTATCTTCAGAACCCATTACCCTAGAAGAATATACCCGAAGAGTTTTTCAACGTATTAGACAGGCAAAAGGTAGTAACATTGAAGTTTATCAAGATCGTAAAACTAGGGTGTCAAAATATCCTGCCCGTAGGGTAGTCTATTCTCGTCAAGAAAACGGTTTGCAGTTGAGACAGATGGAAACCTTTACATTTAAAGACGATCGGGTTTTTATTGCTATTTATACTGCCGAACGAGCTAAGTTTTCTAAGTTTTTGAATAAAGCCAGTAAAATGGTTAATTCTTGGGAAATAGAATAAGGGATGTCATTAATTAAATCAAACAAGATTGGATATTTCTTGGGCTATTTTTGTCGCACCATCTTTGGGAAGCTTTTCTGTTTTTCGAGGAGGCGTTAAATCTTGATGCAAAAAACTCCAATTCCCTTCAAAAAATTCTTCTGGAGAAATAATTTGGTGGAAGGAATAGTCTTGAATACTATTAAGCAATACTTCTGCTTCAGCAAAGCCCTGACGAGTGATGGTAACAATAGGCAAATCGCAACATAAAGCTTCAGAAAAAGTGCTATATCCAGGTTTAGAAAACACACGATCGCAAAGAGGCATAAAATCTAAAGGGCGTAGAGCATTATCTGTAACCTTAACTAAATTGGGCAAATCGGGTGCATGGCGATCGAAAGTAATAAATTGCCAGTCAGGAAAATGTCTGACATTACTGTAGGGCGTTGCTTGTAAACCCAAACCACCAAAGGTTAATAAAATTGTTTTTGCTTGGGGTGCGCTCAAGGAAAATTTGGTCTTTAATTCCTCACTACAGGGACTTGCCCCTGTCAAACCAGTTTCTGTAACATTGGGGAATGCAGTCATAGATTCGGATAAAGGAAGGCGAAACAGGCGATCGCTTTGACTATAATAATTTTCTAGCCAGGTTACGATCTCAGCAAAATCATCCCCCCAATCACGATAAATAAAGTCCCAGCCTAAATTACTCATCATCCAGCAGGGAATACCCGCAGCACGAGCTATGGGAGCAGCTAGAGCAGGAATATCAGCCAGAATAAGTCTGACATTATTATGGCGAATATATTCTGCTTCTTCCGCAATAATTGTATCTCCCTTTTCAATGATGTCTTGCATCTTATGTAGGGTTGATTTTTTATCCATAGTTAAGCTGTCACTTTGAACAACTCCCACATCAAAAACGCGCTGGCGATAAATAAAATCCCCTTTAACATAAGACTGTAAAAGCCATTTTGGGGCAACAGTGACGAAAATCAAAGTAATATCAGGACGTAACTGACGCAATTTTTCTGCTACCGTCGCGGCACGTACAGCATGACCAAAACCGTGGCTAGTTATTGCTATATAAATAGCTGGATGAGACATAATCCTGAATTAAATTTATTACTAGGATACATGGGATTATTATCCATACAAAAAAATGAGGCAGTCAAAACACTACCTCACAGTAATAAAAAATTAAATCACTTCATTTACTTGTTCACGCACACACAATAACTCCCATAGGAAACAGTTTAAAATAGGAAATTATGCCTCTTTATTTACCGAATTTACCGAAGCATTAGCTGACATTTTTTTGCGTAGTCGAGAAACACCCCACATTCCTCCCAAAATCAAAATTCCCGTGTCAGGAACAACGCCAAAAGGAACAGGTGTTGCATTGCTTGCATTAGCAATTAATGCTGATTCTGTACCAGGAACGTTCATGCCACCTAATCTCAATCTGTTAACGCCAGTTGAAGGTGTTTGCCAAAGAGTACCTATATCAGTTCCACCAATCTCATTCCTGATTTGAAATGAATCTGCGAACGCCAAAGTAGTGCTGTTGACGCTCACGCTAGAACTATTAAACTGAAAGATGTCGGAGTTATCTACGCCAAAGCTACCGCCATCTCCATACAAAGTGACAGAATCACTAGTAGAACTATTATTGATGTTAATTTCCCAATCTTCGATATCTGATTGATTGACGAAGCACGCAGTCACTGCGGCATAATTAACGCTAATAATACCATCTGCAGATAAAGGGCCTGCTTGATAACCTGAAAAAGAAAAGTCTAGAGCTTGAGCTTTGTTAGCTGTAGCTGCAAATGCGAAAGTAGTTGCTATGCTGATGAATGTAACTTTTAGAGCCTGGTTCATTTCTTCTTTATAAATTAGAAATTTACCTTTTTACTCTACTTTTTGCTTTTTATAATGACTTCAGTGTTTATGGCGTATTCTATATTACATTTTGCCTCCATTTAACTAAAATACTTCTGTAGCTTAATTGAAGCAAAAGCTCAAAGTTAAGGATAGAGCAGTAAGAATATGCCATGTGACAATTTTATTTTGAATATCGGCACTATTACGCAATACTGCCTCGCTTACGAGCTTCTTTGTAAGACGTGCCAACGTTACGCAAGCCAGCTTTGATCAACTGTTGTTCTAAAAGAGCAAAAAAGCGGACACGATCGCCCCCTCGAACTACTGCTTGATTGTGGGCTTCTGCTAGGGCTACAGGATAACCATAGCCCTTGTGTACCTGTGCTAAAACGATACTCAAAGACTGTTCAAATAAAGCACTATCTTCTACTACCCATTGAGGAACTTCTACACGAGCTATTTCCGCCCCTACATTTACATAACAAAAGTAAACTCTCTGAGATTCTTCATAAAGGTCTAAAATCCTTAAATTGCTACGATACAAAGGACTTCTTTGTCCTGGCTGTAGCTGTCCAGCCCAAAAAGTAGAATCGCGCAAAGTATCGATTTGTTGACATGGATATTTATCGGTCAAATCTCCACAGTTAACCACACAATTAGGACTATCGTGGGTGCAAGTTTGAAATCTTAGGAAATTCAATCCTTCGGTGCTACGAGAAGCACTAACGTAACCCATCAGAGGAATATTTGTTTTTCTGAGCTTTTCACAAGAAGCTAAAATCGGCGGTAATATTTGATCCCTTGCTTCATTGGGTAAACTATCTAAAAACCAGTAAATCAAAGAACCGTCTACCAAAGCTAAATTGGGAATATCATGATGTTGTCCTGGGGGTAATACCCAATTGCAAGCCATTTCAGCTAAAGTTTCAGCTTCAGATACAGTACGACGATGCCCCATCCACTCTTCTAAACGGATACCCCACTGTTTAGAGACATATAAGTCTTCTTTTTTGTAAAATACTTCTGGTACGCTATCTAATAAAGGGTGCAAACTCTGCCCGTAGTGCAGCATTATCTGACCAATATTGATCAAATAGCAGTAGGCAATTTCATGATGAGAAGGAGATAATTGAGAACCGTCTGTAGCAAATACACTATGACTATAAGGAGCTGTTGGTATCTCAAAACATCTATCTAGTCGTGCATTAGGAGTAGCTGCGGCAAAAAGAGCGCGATCGCGAAAATCAGCTTGAGCTTTAATTAGTCTTGCTTGGTTGTTAGCTGCTTGTTGCTGTAATCTTTGAGCCAAATCAAACCTATGACCAGAAGCGATCGCTTCTTGATGCATATGTTGGCTCATACCAGGAATTTGTCCCGCTATCTTGGCTAAATCTAGCATCGTTAAATAAATTTATCTAATATTAAATATCATACATTTGACTACTAGAATCTAATTGGTCACTACTCGCGATCGGCTAAACTATAACTGACACTATAATTCATTTTTCTGAATTAATTCTAATCAGAAAAATATATACTCCGATTATTGTGCTTCACTTGTAAAGGAAAGAAATACTGAATGTCTAATTTAGAACGTAGAAGAACACCGCTAAATCAAGTCAGTAGACAAGCATCAAGCCATCATGTCGAGCATCCTTTCAAAGACAGCGCGCTGGGCTTAGTTTCTACCACAAGTTTTCCTGCAATTGTTGGTACGGCAGACATGATGCTCAAATCAGCAGAAGTCACGATGGTAGGTTATGAAAAAATTGGTAGCGGACACTGTACGGCGGTAGTTAGAGGCAATATTGCTGACGTTCGATTGGCGGTAGAAGAAGGGGCAAAAACCGCAGATAAATTTGGTCAGCTAGTGTCTAAATTAGTAATTGCCCGCCCAATGCCAAATTTAGAAGCTATATTCCCAATTGGCAGCCATTTAATGGAATTAACCCAAAAAAGAAGAGGTTACAGTCGTCTTAGCAATCGTTCAATTGGTTTGTTGGAAACGAGGGGCTTTCCTGCCATGGTGGGTGGTGCAGATGCAATGCTAAAGTCTGCTGATGTTCAGCTAGCTTCTTACGAAAAAATTGGCGACGGATTATGTACCGCAATTATTAGGGGTTCGATCGCCAATGTAGCTATGGCTATTGATGCAGGAATGCAGGAGGCAGAAAGAATCGGTGAATTGCACGCAGTTATGGTAATTC
>CAKZYI010000483.1 GCA_937884735.1 uncultured Pleurocapsa sp. | reverse complement strand
GTAGTGGTTGATGTCCCCACAATTCAAGTGAGTACCGTGCCAAAATTGCAGCAAACGTTTCATAATCCTGTTTATTGCTGTGCTACCACAGGTACAAAACTCGACGATTCTAAAACCAAAGCAGCTTTTGGTTTAGAAATTATAGCTAAAGATCGCCAAGATAGTATTTTTATCATTGGTCAAGATCGAGCAGCTTTAAATACTCTGATTGAGTCGATCAAAAACAAAACGGTAAATCCTAGTTTGATAATTGCGACTGCTCCTTCTTTGCTAGAACAAGATGCTGAGGAATATCTAAAATACGCTTCGGTTCCAGCTATATATCTTGATACACCTAAAGGTGGTGCCATAGTCGCTTCAACTATTTTCAATACCTTAGTTAGTTTAGCTTGGCGAGTAAATAATTACTAATAACTAATAACTAATTATTCAATTAGCGATCGCGACGTTTGATGTTTCTATTACGGCTGCGGCGATTTACTCTTTTAGGGGTTATTCCACCTAACTGACGACTAATTTCTATAAAAATATCTCTTTGAATATAAGGATATTGTCCTACCCATAAATTTTGTCTGGGTATATAGGCATCAGAAATTTTATCAATTTGTCTCAAATCTGACTTGTTAGACAGTAGCAGTAGTTCGGCTATTTCCCCTGGCTTAATGTTTTTATAGATACGCTGTAAAGGAGCTTGAACTTCAACTTCAAAACCAGTGTTATCTCCCAAGACTAAATTAATCCAACGCTCGCGATTTTCAATAATCACTAATTCTCCTCGTTGATTAACCGTCTCTTCTTCGCCAATTAATTCCTCTGTCAAAAATACCTCTAGAACCTTTCCTCGCCAAAAACCGCCATATTTAAAGCGGCGATTTGCCGCATTTCTCAGACTTGCTTGATATACAGGAAGCCATAGCCAGTAAAGAGCAGCAATACCACCAATGAGAAAGATTAAAGCTTCTCCGTGATCGCCAAATAGTAAATCTAAAATTAAGACTACAACAATCGCTACTACTGAGATTAGCAGTCGATTGAGTAAGTCTGACCATTTTCCCCAGTAATAAGCATATTGTTTTCCTGTGGCAATCAAAGGAACTAGCTGTTCCAATTTTTCTCTGGTTAGTGGCTTTAGCATAGGCAAGTCCCCATAAAATTTAAATTGATCGCACGTCCTAAATGATTTTTTCTAAACCATATACCAAAGAAGTTAGTTCAGTCACCTTACGAATAGACAACAGCACCCCAGGCATATAGCAAGAGCGATCGCTTGTATCGTGTCTGAGGGTATAAAGCTCTCCTGGGGAGCCAAACAATACTTCTTGATGAGCAATTAAGCCAGGTAGACGAATACTATGGATCGGAATATTACTGTCTGCTGTGGCACCTCTAGCACCAGTCATAGTCTCTTTTGATTCTACTTTGGGGGGATTAAAAGATTTGCCCATTTCCGCCAGCATTTGAGCCGTTTTTATGGCTGTACAACTGGGTGCATCTGCTTTGCGATCGTGATGTAGCTCAATAATTTCTACATGTTCAAAATACCTAGATGCCGTAATAGCAGCTTGCTGAAGTAAAACGATGCCAATAGAAAAATTGGGGATAATCAATGTTCCCGTACTCGCTTTTTCAGCAAATTCCGCTAAATCTTTTAGTTGTTTGTCCGTTAATCCTGTAGTGCCGATGACAGGACGAACTCCATAGGCGATCGCGCTACGGGTAATTTCATATACGCTGTTGGGGAGGGTAAAATCTACCATTACAAATTGGAATTTTTCTTGAGTAGCCAAGACTAAAACACTTTGTAAGTCGTTGAGTACAGGAACTTCTATCGCACCAATGCCAATAATTTCTCCTATATCCTGACCCATATAGTCGGTGTTTAGATCTACTGCTCCTACTAGCATCATATCTTCAGCTTGGGATACGGCTTTGATTACTTCCCTACCCATTTGACCTAAAGCACCATTAACTACTACTGGAATGGGCGATTTATCTGTCATTTGCATCAATATTTATAAAGTCCTTAGAGAGATTATTTTAGACCAAATCGACTCCTCATAACATTCTCTACAAGTAGAAACTTAAAAGTTGAGTATTTTGCTAATCTTTTGCGCTGATTTGGGTAAATTAAGATTGTCTGCACTCTTTGCTCAACTATGATTACTGATTAAAAAGAACTGTTAGGTATGAGTTGTCTGTTCCTTTTTTTTATAAATTAATCAATATTTTTTGATTGAGAACTTAAGGATAAACATTGGCTCGTTATTGATCGCAGCTTTTTATTCATTAATATTACAAAATATTTATTTTTTATCGGCACAATGTCTCAATCTAATAATAGCCCTCACTATTCTGATGATATTCCTACAGCAATGTTTGCTGATTGTCTTGCTAATAGTAAAAATATTTTCGAGCTAATTGATGCAGTTTTTCCTGTAGATTCTTGTCGACATTATAAAGTTCTTCCCTTGAATTTAGAAGGCAGTGATTTGGCATTAGGAATGCTAGATCCCAAAAATGAAGAATCTTTGAAGTTTGTCAATTCAATTGCTAAAGTTTTTAAATATAATCTACATCTCAAATTAATTGACGATCAAACTCTTCAGATTATATTAGCTAGCTATCCTCAGAAATCACCAAAGTCTACAGGGCAAAATAAGGACAAAGATCAAAATAAAACTGTTATTGATGAAGCCTTCGATCCCAATCAGTTTTCTATAGCCAATAATACTTCCCGCAGAAAAGTCATAGACTCGACACCAACTATTATTTCTCCTTCCGATGAAAAATCTCCTGTTCAACAAAACAGTGTTTCTGCTGGCTTAGAAGATTTACCAGCCGACTTAGATTTTCTCAGGGATCTTGATTTGTCACCACAAAAAAAATCTAAGCCTTCTAGAGCAGAAATCGATCAATCGGGAACTCTTTATGAAATTCCTCCAGAATTTTTAAATCAGCAACAGCCAGATAATGCCAAAAACCTGGATAACAAACAAACAATAATTGCCGAAGATCCTGCTGAATTATTGGCTCTGGATAATTCTGAACTTGCAAAAGCCGAAGCTCAGATATCCGATCTTATTGCAGAAGTCTCTAATCAAATAGTAGAGCAAGAAGAGACACCATCAGTTGATTTTTTAACCAAACTAAACTCCCAATTATCTTGGCAAAAACTGTTAGAGCAAGCTTTCAAATACAGTAGCGAAGAAATTGTTTTGACTCGTCATAGCGATCGCGGTAGTATTACTACTCAAAAGGATCGACTACCTCAGTCTGCTCTCGAACATGTTGCTTTACCAATTTTCTGTTCTTTAATTGATGAAATTAAAAGAATGGCAAAGATTCCTTTAGACTTATCAAATCACGCTAAAAAAGTTGTTTTAGAAAGATTTTATCAAGAAGAGAGAATTTTGATTCGTCTGGAATTTACTGTAAAAGAGCAAAAAGAAGTAGTGATTGTGCAGATTTTTAGAGGTGAAAATCTAGCTATTTATGAACAGCAACAGATGGATAAAGTTAGCGAACAAGCTTTACATCTAGCAAGACAATTGGAAAAAACTCTACGAAGAATTCAAGCCTGTTTTGACTCTGCTGAATTTACTAGCTTGAGGGAATTACAAACAGTCCAAAGTCGCATCAATCATCAATTAAGACTTCTGGACAAGTAAAGAGGCAAACATCATCATCTTGCTAGAGATTTGCAAATTATGGTTTAAGTCTAAGGAGTTTTCCAAATTCTTTGATGATAGTCATCTAATTTTGCATAAGGATCTTCATGATGATGTCCGTGTCCGTGTCCATGTCCATGTCCGTGTTCGTCAACTGCTGCCAAACGAAACTTGCACATTTCACAATTCATTGAGACTTGACCCAACTGGGCTTCAATTTCTCTGGCTCTAATTACCCGCAATAGTTGAGATGCAATACCCATTTCTGGTAAAGAAGCAAAATCAATTTCAGGATGTTGTTCTTGTTGCTGTGCCGTAATATGATGGATTTTCTCCATCAAAGTCCCTGTAAATAAGAAATAAGGCAAAACAATGATGCGCTTGGCTTGATACATATATGCTCGCTCAAAGCCCTCTTCTAAACGGGGATGGCTGATACCAATAAAACAAGTTTCTACAGTTTTATAACCACTCCCTTCCCAAATAATTCTGGCTAATTTACAAACATCTCCATTAGCATCAGGATCGCTCGAACCCCTACCAACAAAAACCAGTACGGTATCTTGGCGAGATACATTATGGGGGGTGTTTTCTGGTCGATCCAACTGTTTTAGGCGATCGCGCCAAAGGTCAATTATCTTGGGTGTAATACCAAAATGGCGACCATAGTTTAACTTTAATTCGGGATAGGGCGATCTCGCTCTGTCTAGTTCGTTGGTAACATCAAACTTGTTATGTCTGGCGGCAAATAGCAGAATAGGTAAAGCCGTGATATCTGTATATCCTTGTTCGATACAGGCATTAATTCCTTGTTGAATGTTGGGTTTGGTTAGTTCCAAAAAACAGGGAATTACAGGACGAGAAGTATCTAATTTCTGATAGGTTTCAACAAAATCAAGGAAAGTTTGTCTGCCGCGATCGTTTCTTGTACCATGCCCAATAGCCAATAGCGGTCGTTTATAGGGTAAAGGGGGGAGTTGAAGCGAATTAAAACTAGATTGAAAAGGACGAGCAATAACCATCTGTACCTCGCAGATTTTTTGATTGGGTTAACTATGGAATATCGGCGGGCATTCTGACTTAGAGATTTCCCAAAAAACTCGCGGGGTAGCTCGTAAATCTCATCACAGTTGCGGGACAGCGTTGGATTTGCACCATTCTTTCCCCTTTACTTTCAATGGTTGTTTGCCATTGAAACCGATTTAGCAATCATAGTCTCAATTTAATCTTTAGCAACCCCTGACTTAGTTTATCTTGAGGTTTTGATATGAATCCTTACATTACTTAAATTTCAATGAAAGCGGAATTATTGATTTACAAATTTTTTCTTATAAAAGCTTCTCCTGTTAAGTCTGAAATTTTATCCATGCGAAATTCTTGCAGCCAACTATTCAATTCTGCTGCTATTTCCTGATATTCTTCTTCAATATCTCGAATTAAATTTTGTATGACTATATAGTCTGCTGTCAACGCAGCTTTGCTGATCTGATTTAACCATTCTTCAGGCATAATTTCTAAATCTTCTGAAGTGAGTTTGACTCTTGTAGAATTAGCTGGAAAAGTAGAAGAATTGGAGCATAATATATTCGTTTCTTGATAAGTGTATATGACGCTGAGATGCTTTGCTAACCTTCCTAGTAAATCAGAAATACGAAAGGGTTTACGCATAAAATCATCAAAGCCAGAACTTAGAATATGGGAACATTCTTCTTCAAGTACGCTAGCTGTCAAGGCTACAATAACAGTGCTTTTATTTTTGTCTTGAGACTTGATTTTTTTACTGGCTTTATAACCGTCAAGAAGCGGCATATGTATATCCATAAATATCAAATGAGGTTGCCAACTTTGCCAGATAGCAACCGCTTCTTGACCATTTGTTGCTTCCTTGATTTCTAAACCAATAGACTCAAGCAACTGTAATACTATCTGACGATTTTCTCGATCGTCATCGGCGATCAAGATGCGATATTTTGGTTGATTGGGTACTAAGCCAACAACGGTTTTGTCAATTTGTTGTTCTGATAATTTTTTTTCTAAAATAGGTTTGGCGACAATATTAAATATGAAGACTGTTCCTATGCCTAGTTGACTGCTAACTTTGATATTTCCCTGCATTAATTGAACGAATTTATGGCTAATAGACAAACCTAAACCCGTTCCTTTACCTGATTTTCTGCCACTACAAGTTTGACTAAATGCTTCAAACAAAGAATCTATTTCATTTTCTGCAATCCCCGCGCCAGTATCTTCTATCTCAAAAGTTAATTTGTAGATATTTTTACTATCTGGCTTTACCCTAATAGTTACACTGCCTTCGGTAGTATACTTGAGAGCAGTGTTGTTAAGATTAATTAATATCTGTCGGTTTTTGCGTTCTTCAGTATGAATTTATTGTGGTGTATCAGG
>CAKZYI010000482.1 GCA_937884735.1 uncultured Pleurocapsa sp. | reverse complement strand
ATTGTTGTTTAGAAAACTAATTTGTAATTGGTTAAACAGAGTTTGAAAAAAATCAGCATATTGGGTAAATTCTTGATCTATTTCTGACCAATCTAAAGTGATAATTTCTGTTAAAGAAAAACCCTTTAGTTTACTATCCAAAAAATTAGATAGAAGTTGAAGCTGATGTTCTATGTCTGACTCATTTATCTCATTATTTTTTAAAGGAGATTCAATTAGAATAGATTGAGTTTGAAAAGAATCTGTGACTACAATCAACATGACTTTGTTGTTTCCCACCCATACCAGCTGTAAATGATGCAAAGTGCTATTAATATTTTGGGGAAAAGTAATTAGAGCAATATAGCCACTTAATGTTGATAATAGCTTGGCTGCTATTTGCAATAGTGCTTCAAAACTCGCCCTGGCTACCTGCAACTCTCGCTTAATAGACTGTTGAATAGTTTGACTGGCTTCACCATTGGGTATAATCAAATGGTCGACATAGGTGCGATAACCCGAATCAGAAGGTACTCTTCCTGCGGATATATGGGGTTGATAAAGTAGTCCAGCTTCTTCCAAACGTCCCATTACATTACGAATGGTAGCAGAGCTGACGTTAAAATCATATTCCTGTGCCAAAGTTTTGGAAGCTACTGGCTCTGCGGTAGCAATATAATGCATGATAGTAGCTTTTAATATATTCTGATACCTTGCACTCAGTTCGGATTGATGTGCCATTAAATATAATAATTTTGTAGTGTTAAATCAAAAATTTTGGTCAAGTATAACTTTTAGTATAAAAACATAAAAGTACATTAGTAACGATAAATGTGATTATCCACAAAACGAGAATAAGCATCAATCCCCCCCATGACATTGTGGACATTGCTAAATCCCCTCATCGCCAGCCATTGACAAAGTTGAGCTGATCGCATTCCATGGTGACACATAACGATTGTTTCTGTCTCTGGCGCAAGGTCGATTAAAATTTTTTCTGACCACTGCTGAAACTCGCTCAAAGGATACAAGTCAAATCCTGGTATTTTGGCGATCGCAAATTCGCTTCTTTCTCTTACATCAATCAACTGTAGATATTCTTTTGCTTCAGCCAATCTAATGGCTAGTTGATTGACATCTATTTCAGGAATTGAGTTACCGTAAAACACGTTGATTATTAAAATAATTTACTATGTTTTAATTTTCCCTCAGTTTTATCACGATTTATTGTTAATTTTTTTACTGACTAACAAAATCTATGATGTTACTTACAGCGAAGATCGCTTTTAAAAAATTTTTGATAATAATTGTTTAATGAAATTTCGTTCTTTCTTCTGGACTATCACAGCAGGAGCAATAATCATATTCTTGGTGAGTATGGTGGGTTTGGGTTGGATAGCTACTCGACGAAGCGCAGTTAATCTTCTTAAAGGTGGAGTCAACACTTTTCCTTCTGGGGCGGTGTTTGTTCCCAAACAAGCTCCTGCAATGGTTTCATTGTTGGCTAATCCTGAAAAAATAAATGCTTTACGCCAGGTTACTTTGCCTTTAAAAGACCGTAAAGGCGATCGCCAACAATGGCAACAGTGGGAACAAGACTTAACGGCAAAAATTGGACTGGACTACCAAAAGGACATTAAACCTTGGCTGGGAGATGAAATTACCCTAGCAATTACTGCTTTGGATCTAGATCGGACTTCTAGAAATGGCGCGCAACCAGGCTATATTTTGGCAGCCGAAACTAAAAACACTAAATTAGCTAAAGAATGCCTAAGAGATTTTTATAGCCAGCAAGATAAGGTAGACATCGAGCAATATAAAGGTGCAAATATCATTTCGACTAATAAGAATTCTTCTATCTGGAGTGGAGTGGTAGTAGGGAATTTTGTTTTATTTGCTAATCAACCTCGAATATTGAAAGAAGCAATCAATCAAGCACAGGCTATTAATTTGAGTTTGGAACAGTCAGATTACTATCAAGCTGTATTGAATAATATTTTGCAGCCACACATTGGCATAGGTTATGTTGATGTATTGAGTTTTTCAGCTTGGCTAGATAAGTCAGCAGTGTTTGTTCATTCTAATAATCAGGAAACTTTGGGTATGTCTTTATCGATTAATAAATCTGATTTGGCTGCTCAAACTTTATTGCTCGAAGCAGAAAATACTTTAGATAATTTTGCCACAAACAAATCTATTTAAAATAATCCAGAGTTACAGCAAATTTTAGCTTCTCTTCCT
>CAKZYI010000481.1 GCA_937884735.1 uncultured Pleurocapsa sp. | reverse complement strand
AGATTGAGCAATATCTGCATTTTAAGAGCGAACTATTGTTGACATCACTCAAGATTAAAATAAGGTTTCAAGCTACAATCTAAACTGCATTCGTAAATTACCCACGTAAATATTAGGATTGTCTTCAAAATTGTTGGGATTGTTAATGTAATAAAAGGCAGGAAGAATAGATAGATTGCTGTTAACAGGGAAATTGTAGGTAGCCTCAAGGTCGAATTGCGTACCACCATCCCCTAAACCAGAAGCCAAAAACTCTTCACCATCCAGCACATCAAAAGGTACAACAAAAGAAATAGTTACTATCGAAAATTCTTTACCCAAGTCGGGAAAAGCGACACCTGCTTGGAAGGCTTGAGCGTTGACTTCGCCGTTTTCTAGATCTGGATTTCTTGGTCTAATGCTAGTGCTGCCGTAGTTATAGCGTCCAAATATACCCAATTTATCAAAGATTTTGAAATCAACGTTGAGGGCAAAAGTGTCTGAAGGAGCATCGCCAATTGTTCCACCAAAACCATCGTCTACTACACCATAAATTGGTTCGCTCGTTGCTCCACCAATACCGAATCCCGTTAAATTACCATCAGCATCAAACAAAGGTTGATTGTTGTCTACAGTAGCTCTGGTGTATAGTAAACGGACGTTAGCTCGATCGGCGATCGCAAATTCTAGCTGGGCAGTTAGGGTTTGGGTGGCACTAAATAATCCTTTATTAGGATCGGAAGAGGTGTTGAAGAAAGCGGAGGGCAAAAATTCTGTATTCTCTCCTAGGTAGCCAACTTTAAAAGTTAGTGAATCATTAAAATCATAGGTTACTACTGCGCCCGAGCCTCTATCTACAGGGTTAACTAAAGTACCACCACTAGAGTTGAAGCTACTAGCACCTGTAAGGAAGAATGTATAGGCATTTCCATCAAAATAGCGATACCAGTTAATTCTAGGTCCCACTACTACCCGCAGTTTTTCGCCAATGGGAAAATCATAAAATATTTCCCGTACTTCAACGCTTCCTGCACCTGATGCTGTACCTGTTTGATCGGTAAAGGGAGTGCCGAAGGTATTATAAAGCCCAGCAGAAACATAATTGTTGGCGGGAGAATTACTGTTGCCTGCCACAAGTTGAACGGCTAAGTTATCTTTACCTGTAAAAGAAGAGTTGAAGTTCAGCCAGGTATAGTAGCCAAAAGTAATTTCAGGATCTTCTGTAATAGTACTTACTATCGGATTATTATTGGCATCTCTCCCTGCACGACGCAGCGCGAAAGGCGCGTCCAAACTAACTGTTTCAGCAAGAACATCATCAGTAGCATTTGCGCCTGTAAAGTTTAGAAAGACATTACCACTGAATTTGGTAGTGGTGGAAAATTGATTATCTTCTAAGATAGCTATTTGACTTTCAATCTCATAAACTCTTCCTCCAATAGTTGCTAATTCTGCCTCAAATTCTTGGCTTAGACGGCTGATAGTTTCTATATCTGGTTGAGAAACATTATTAGAAGAAGCAATCAGACGTTCAATTTGATTGAGACAAGAGTTTAAACCCGCAGCAAATTCATAGCGGGATAAAGGCTGATTACCGCGATAGGTTTGATTGGGAAAGCCTGAAATACAGCCATAACGATCTACAAGGGAGCGTAGTGCTTCATAAGCCCAATCTGTAGGAGCAACATCTCGCAACTGATTCACATTAGTAATTTGAGACATCCCTCTGCTTTCTTCTGGGCTGTTCCAACTGGCTGGTGATTTTAGCTGTTGGACACTGTTAATTCGATCCATTTGATTTGTATTGTCTAGACCAGAGAATTTTTCTGATGCCGAGGTTTCAATCGCAGAAACTGACAATAAAGTGCAAGGCAAAAATAACCAAATTGAATTTTTAATTAAATTAGAATTTTGAATAAAATTGGGACACCAATGCTTAGTATTTTTAATTTTCATATCCAAACTCACACCTGTTGATAATAAGCAAAAATATCATTATTATCTTGGCGTAACAGTATGAATGTATACAGTATACAAATTTAAGGTGATCGCTTTTTCAAAGTTATTACAGTTAGATAACAATAGAAGATTTAGATCGAGGTAAATGTCAAGAGTAACTGTTTGAGATAATGCGATTGAAGAAGCCTAGCCGTCCTAAAAATCCCCACAGTTCAGGGCGAACATTATCTATTTTATGTTTAGAGGCTATCTGATAAGTCTCATAGATTACATTAACGCCCCCTAAATCCACGCCAGTTCCTACAACGGAGGGAACCTCCGCAACGGACTGGCTTCCCAAGCTTGGGGACTTTTGATCGATTTCCTCCCAAAGTTGGGGGGTTAGGGGGGCAAATTTAACAGCTTGAATGTATAAAAATAACTTTTTAGATGTCCTCTTAATAACTTTAGGACTTACGCAAAAGAAAAATTTGATTAGAAAAGTAGAAACGAGTAAAAGTCAGAATATGGCAAATAAGATGAGTTGTATGGAC
>CAKZYI010000480.1 GCA_937884735.1 uncultured Pleurocapsa sp. | reverse complement strand
TATTCTTATTTACGGTTTACACTAAGCGTTTAATTTTATTCAACGACCAATCTTTAGCGAGATTGGCTTTTGCTGAGATAGTACGTTGGCTGCTGAGAAATTGGTAAAAACGTTGCACTTGTTCTAGGCTAGAACGTTCGGAGGTTGCGATCGCATGGTTTAATACGGCTTGATTTATCCGTTCGGGAAGATAGGGTATGGTTCTCTCATTTAGAGAATAGCCCAGCAAATCTAGCATTGGTGCTGCAACTTGCTCGATCTTTTGTTTTTGATGATTGCTCAACTTTTCTTGCCATTGACCAGAACTACCTTTTCTCAAATGTTTGGGGCTTTGCTGCTTCATAGTTTTGAAAGCAACATTATGTTTAATTTGAGCAATTTGAACTGTATCTAGCTCTATTTCTAAATAAGCTAGTAGTTGGGCTAACTCACTGTCAAAATCATTTAATAATCGCTCGTAAAATATAGGGTAAATATTTAACTCAGTTTGATATTTTAAATAGCCCCCGACGTGCTGCACCCATTGACGGGTCATTTCTTCAATACGATTTTCTAAATAGGCTTCGGGGTTTTGCTCGTAATGAGGTGAACCGTTTTTAAGCTTGTGTTCGGTAAAAGCAAACTTAGAATAAGAGATAGCCACATCGCGAGGATCGCGAATGATATAAATAATTTTATTAAATTTAGGTAGTATGGATTTTGATAAACTACTCAGGGGTGAATGGGTCCATACCTGAGAACAATGCTTGATATAATTATCGATGTCTGCAATTTCTTCTTTAAACACGCCACTAATACGGCAATAGGATTTACCCCCTTCCATAGCTAAAAAATCCATTGAGCTTTGCCCCGCAAAACTCAACTGCCAATTTTTGGCTTGTTCTTGAATGGGATGTTGTTGAATAAAGCTGCGATGCTCTTTTTCTGCTTCTGTAAAAATATTTTTAATAATGGAGTAAAGCCAATAGTTACCGCTTTTGGGAACTCCTGCCTGTAATGTACTCATTCTTCATTTGATAGTTATTTAATTGTTAGTTATTAGCTGTTGTTTCTAGTGATTTATTAATAGTTGGGTTAGCAGTTGCATATTGCTTTTGCAACCGTGTATAAATCTCGACAAACTTTTGATTGCGGGCAGATTCGCTAAATTTTTTTAAGGCGCGATCCCGTCCAGCACCGCCCATTTTGGTAGCTAAAGAGCGATCTGATAGTAGAGAAACTAAATTAGTCGCCCAAAATTCTACACAATCGGGAGGCGATATTAAAAATCCCGTACTGCGATCAAGCAAAATTTCTGGCTGTGCCCCCACTGCCGAGGCGATTACCGCAGTACCGCGCATCATTGCTTCGGTGGTAACATTGCCAAAAGGCTCTGCCCACTGAGATGGTACTACCTGTACCCACGCCCCCGTGAAATGCTGTTCCATTTCTGATTGAGGTAGGTAGCCCAACCAGATAACCCCATCCTCAAGATTTAGATCTCGGCTTAATATTTGCAGCTTGTCTTTGTCTGCACCATCACCAGCAATAATCAGTTTAGCTTGGGGTACTTCAATTCTTGCTTTAGCAAAAGCTTGCAATAAAATGTCTACGCCCTTTTCTGGTACTAAACGCCCTGCATATACTACTGTAGGAGTTTCACTTAAAGGCGATCGCTCTTGCTTTACTGGTACGCCATTATAAACTACCTCTACAGGTTGGATTCCTCCAGCCTCTAGCTTTGTCTTCATGCCCTCGCTTAAGGCTACCACCACATCAAAAGCATCTCGCCAATACGACCATAGTTTTAGCTGTACCATCCACACTACCCAAGTTTGAGGAGTCAGACAACCATTACTCATACAAGCCATACCAGGATTATGATGACACATACTACCGTCAGGTAGCATTTTTGTTCCAGCAGGACAAATAGATTTATAAACTGCGGTTTGATAAATGCAGGGAATATTTTTGAGCAATGGCAAAATTGCAGGTGACATTTGCCACATAAACATTCTGACATGAACTACATCGGGTTTAAATTCGTTAAGTATTTGACGTAATTTAAAATAGGCACTGGGGTTGATAGTTTGAGATAATACCTGTAACAAACTATCAGTACCGAAACAGCTATAGTCTGCCAGTAATTCGCTATTTTTTACTGGTGTAGCCACACTAGAAAATAACCTAACCTCATGACCCAAATCTCTTAAACTTTGGCGCAAAGAGAGTATCTGTATTTCCGCACCGCCAGTAGCCGTACCGACATCGTTAATCAGCAAAATTTTCATAAATTAATGACGAACTAGTTCTCTAGTATCGGCTTGTTTTATAGAAGTGCTATTTTTTCTCTGCTTTGCCAATCGTTGGTGACGCGAAGTTAAATAGTGGTTTAAAGTTTTTTCTGCTGGCGCTAACAAACCAAACATTACTAATTTTTTCAAGAAACGATGATTGATTCCCAAAGTTAGTCGATCAACAATCGGAGCTAAAATTGTCTCTCTACGTCGCCAACCCAATGCTTTGTGCTTTTGTTTAAAGTAGCTATCCTCAGCCAGATCCCATTTTTGACGAATTCGCACTAGACTTTTGATCTCCCAGTCATTGCTCCAGCGCAGCATATAGTAATGAAGATCGCTCCATTTTAAAGGGACTGCGGGAACATAAGTCACCAGACTATCTGGTTCAAAATAAACCTTATAGCCAGCTTCCATAACCGCCATACAAAAGTCGATATGTTCTTTGGAATTGAGCATCAATTCGTCAAAATGGCCCAACTCTTCAAAGATGCTGGTGCGGACTAACATGCAGTGGAACTCACACAGTTCGGTTTCGCATCGCTTCATTTGCGATCGCATTTTGTCTGTGGCATGACCTTGCCTATACATTTTCTCCCGCATTCGTCTTCTGCCTTTGACATCGACAATAATCCGAGATTCTCCACCCGCGCAGTGAATTTCTTTGTGTATTAGCTCGTGGTGACACATTAAAGGTCCTACCACTACGGCATCTGTAGCAGCTTCGGCACAGTCTACCAGTGTTTTTAGCCATCCTGGTTGCACCACAATATCATTATCGGCAAAAACCACATATTTGGTATCGACTTTAGCCAGACCCAAATTTCGAGCTTGATTAGGATAGAGATAATAATTGGTTCTGATTAGCTCAAATCCTTTTTGTACTGCTTGAGCTTCGAGGTACTCTCTAATTGGTTGGGGAGAATTACCTTCGACATATACTAGTTTTAAAGGATACTCCGTATCTCTGTAGATACTTTACAAAGACTCGCGAGTATAGCTATAACGCTCGCGAGGAACGACTACTATAGTTACTTGTAGATTATTGTTCATAAGCTTTAATATTTTTTCGATTCGAGCTAGCTAATTTCTCACAAGCTTTGCTAATTCGATACTGCCAAAGCTTCTCGTTTTAAATTGGAGTAGGCATTTTTGCTGTCGGTAAACTCTTCGTGGTAAGAACGCTCGACATTAACATTCCAAAGATCGTGTTTCTCTCCCAAAATGTTTCTAGCTGCCAACAAACCAGTAAGCATTGAGTGATCGCTATTGTTGTAACGGTGCAGACCATTGCGACCTACTGTTTGTAAATTCTCGAATTTCTGAATATATTCTTGAATTATTGCGACATTTTGGCGATATTCATCATCGTAGAC
>CAKZYI010000479.1 GCA_937884735.1 uncultured Pleurocapsa sp. | reverse complement strand
ATTACTGCCTGAGCTTTTTTCCAGGTAGCAAAAGGACCATTTTTGGTATCTCTTGCCACAGTAGCCTGTTTTCCTGACCAATTATCATTACCATTAGTAGCAATAAAAAAAAGCATTGGCTCAACTTTAGGATTAATCTTTTTGGAAGTAGCTATAAAACTAGATTTTTGCAGATTAGGAATGGGGATTTTTGAACCAACACTCAAAAACCAGCCTATTAATATTTGAAGTAGGAAATAACGACGTAGCATTTTATTCTAACTGTAATCTTTAGTAATAGTAAAACCTACTTTTAATAGCAGAAATTAGCCAATCAAATTAGTCTAACATTTATCAAAAAGCTCGTAGTTATTACTGAATTATAAAATTTTATACGGTCTTTAATTCTTAAAACCTAGCAGGTCATGGAGGAGGAAGTTATGATTGGGTGGATAATAAATTAACTGAGTAATTCTAGTAAAAACAAGTATCTAAATTATGCAAGATATCTATTGTCTCTTATATAGCAATCCTTAGATTTGTAAGGTATATCTTAATTAGCCATTAGCGCAGCCAAGTCGCTATGCGACTTCGACAAGCTGACGACGGTCGTCGTCCCAGAACTTTGTTCTGGCAGCACGTGCGCGTGCTGGGCGGAACTCTCCAGAGTTCGGCTGCCGACTTCGCTTAGCGAAGGCAGAGCCTCTTTTCTAGGCTGGCGACGCTCTCCAAAGCGTGCCATCAGCCGAAACTAAAGCATCAGACTGTAACTTGTGTATGTGAGAACCGCTATATATTGCTTCAATTTACAGCTAACAACCATCAATTATTTCTGTTTATTCTTTTTATAGTTTTATTTAGATGAGCGCAAACAGTAGGCTAGGGGAACAACTTATTTCTCTATATAAACAACAATTCACGGGTATTTTGACCATCAAATCTCAAGACGGCAAACAGACGTGGGAGATGTTTTTTTACTTAGGTAAATATCTGTGGACAGAAGGTGGTTTTCATGCGAATCGAGCCTGGCGAAGAAATTTTTATTATTATTGCCCTGGAGTGAAAACTAAGAAAATAATTTTGAGACACCAGCCTGAAATAAGATCTCATAATTATTCTTTATTGAATGTTTTGTTACAGCGAAAATTGATCAAACACAGACAAGTTAGAAATCTGATTGAAAATATGAGCAAAGAAGTGTTGTTTGATTTATTACAAAAAGAATATAATGACTCGTTAAATTATGAGCTTCAACCAACTACTGCCCATTATTTATTAAAAGCGGGCTTTAGTCTGTCTTTAGCTTCAATTAATTTGGAGCAAATTCTGTTTCAGGCTCAAACAGCATGGTCTAGTTGGGGTGCAAAAGGTTTGGCATCTTGTTCTCCTCATCATGCACCTCTTCTTAAAAGCGATCGCGAATTGCAAAAACAAATACCCGACTTGATTTTTAGCAATATGTCGCGATTACTAAACGGTAAAAATACCTTAAGAGATTTGGCTTTTAAAATGGAAAAAAGCGTTTTGGATATTACTTGTGGCGTATTCCCTTATTTTTTCAAAGGATATTTACGGCTACTTGAAATTCCTGATTTACCCAAACATAAAATTTAGAGTTAATTATAGAATAAATAAATTTTACAAAAAACTAAAGTGCTTTAGACCTTCTAATATTCCGCCTGCACAGTTAGATTGAGCCAAATGAAGGTTATCGTTTCTATTGGTTTCATACCATTGAAGCAATTCGGGTTTGGCATTGCCAACAATCAACCCCTTTTCTTGTCCCAAAAACATAGAAATATCATTACCAGAATCGCCACATACCAAAGTTTTCTCTGCCGAAATATTCCATCTTCGGCGAAGAAATTTTACTGCCAAACCTTTATTACCATTACTGGGAAGCAGATCCAAATCTTGCCACGCACGATAGATTAGCTGAATTATAAATCCATTTTCAGACAACGCTTTTTTAAGTCTTGTGATAGTTTCTGTCGCTACAGATTCAGCCAGATAATAGCTGATCTTAAAAGGATTCTGTTCCGATTTAGGTTGGGATTGTAATTCGGGAAACTGACTGGCTATTTCCACTATTTCTGCTCTATTCCATCCCTGAGAAAGAATTTTTGCCCACTCAACATCGTATTTCTCATGCTTTTGGTCAAAATACATTTCTGTTCCTACCGAGGTAATTAAAGCATCGGGTATGAGCAATGATTTGGCTTCTGCAAGTAAACGATATAAATAAAGCGATCGCCCTGTGGCATATACAATCTTGCTATTGTATTTTTGACGATGACTAGCAAGCTCTTGATTAAGACGATTTAAAGCAGCATCATCGCCAACTAAAGTATTGTCTAAATCGGTTACAAATAAAAAAGGACTCATACTAGGAACATTCATAAGAATATAGTCAAATTAAAAAGTAGCAATATTGAATTCTAAATATACGTATAGGAATTGCCTTACAAAAGCCATACTACCGAAAATAGGCAAATAATTATTAGATGCCATAGGACATTTTACTATTTAACTTTAATAAGTCTAAACCATGTAATGTAATAATTTTTTTCTATTATGATGAAAAAAACTGACTGCATGGTAGCTCAAGATAAATACTTTTATTGCCTAAAATAATCCAATCAAATTCTAAATTTATACTAGTTTAGTCGAAATTTTATGATTTGACTCTTTACAACTACAGACACAAACTGGTTAGCTGGAGAGTGGTTTAGTTAGATCGTATTTTGTGCAAACAAGAGGACTGAAATTTTGGGCGTAGAACTTCGTAGTTATGTATACTTAGATAGATTGCAATCTCAACACGCAGCTTATATCGGCACTGTATCCCTCGGATTTCTACCCCTACCAGGAGACGCTTCTTTATGGATTGAAATTTCTCCTGGGATTGAAATTAATCGCATTACTGATATTGCCCTCAAATCTGCGGTAGTTCGCCCAGGAGTTCAATTTGTCGAAAGACTTTATGGACTCCTAGAAATTCATGCTAGCAAACAAGGAGAAGTCAAAGCAGCAGGTAGAGCTATCTTAGAAGCACTAGGAGTAGATCGACAAGACAGTCTTAAGCCCAAAGTAGTTTCTAGCCAAATCATCCGCAATATTGACCCTTATCAAGCCCAATTGGTCAATCGCGACTGTCGCGGACAAATGCTTTTAGCAGGACAAACTCTATATGTTCTAGAAGTCCAACCCGCAGCCTACGCTTCTTTAGCAGCAAATGAAGCAGAAAAAGCAGCTTTAATTAATATCCTCAAAGTAACGGCAATTGGTAGTTTTGGCAGACTGTATTTGGGCGGTGAAGAAAGAGATATTATTGCTGGTGCAGCAGCAGCTTTGGCAGCTATTGAAGGCGTGCGAGGCAGAAATAATCTCCATTTGAAAAAAAATGAATAGTTTGGTTCTGTCCCTTTAACGGTGATAATGGATTGAGACATTAAGATTAAGGCGATCGCAGGATAGGTAGGTTCGTGGCAAATATTGAGCATCTAACAAAATTAAAGCAGGGTGCATCCAAGTGGCTTGATTGGCTCGATCGCAACCATCAGCCAGCTATTGACTTGGTGGGTGCTAATTTACAAAATGCTAATTTGACCAAAGCTTATTTAGTCAAGGCTAATCTCCAGCAAGCAGATTTTACTAATGCTTTACTGTGCCAGGCAAATTTGACTGGTGCTAATCTTGCCCAGGTAGAATTAATTGATGCCAATCTCCAACAAGCCAACTTAACAGGAGCTAATTTGCAGTCAGCGTATTTAATTGATGCAGATTTAGTAGCAGCCAACTTGATTGGCTCCGATCTAAGATTTGTTCAAGCCAGATCTGCTAACTTTAATTCTTGCAATCTAATTGGTACTTCTATACGTCAAGCTTATTTACGCCAGGCAAATTTCACCGAAGCCAAACTCAATCGCGCCAATCTTAGCGAAACAGCTTTAGCTCAAGCAAGCTTCGATAGAGCAGATTTGTCAGGGGCAAACTTTTTTGAAGCCGAACTCCAGTCAGCTAGTTTTTACCAGGCTAATCTTTATCGAGTAAGTGCAGTCTCAGCTCATCTAAGCCACAGCTATTTTTATTACAGCAACTTATTAGAAGCCAATTTAAGAAGATGCGATTTACGCTGGTCGAACTTGAGCTATGGTAATCTGCAAAACGCAAATTTACAGCAGGCTCAATTGCGCGGAACAAATTTCAACAAAGCAAATTTAACAGGTGCAAATTTAACAGGTGCAAATTTAAGAGGTGCAAACTTTACCAAAGCTAATCTTTGCCAAGCCAATTTAAAAGATGCAATTGTTGAAGACGTTATTTTTCATAAGGCGAACCTGACAGGAACAATTATGCCTGATGGAACTGTACACTATTGATTGGTCAAAGAAGCTCGAAAAAATTAGCAAACGATCATCAATAGATCAAGCTGTATAAAGTTTAACTCCTGAAGTATCCACGTTGTGGAGTAATTTGGCTATTTTGGCGTTAGATGTTGGTTCAATCCAGTCTGAGGCTATTTCTGCTAGGGGTACAAGGACAAAAGCTCTTTCTGTCATACGAGGATGGGGAATTGTCAAACTAGGCGTGTTTAAGACCAAGTTCCCATATAACAGCAAATCTAAATCCAAAGTTCTCGGCTGCAATGTACCTTTATTGGCTCTGCCAAACTGAATTTCCGTAGTTTGCAAAATATTTAGTAATTCTTCAGGAGTTTGGTCTGCCGACAATAATGCGCAACCGTTTATATAATCTGCTTGAGGCTCTAAAGTACCCACAGGCTTGGTTATATACCAGCTAGAGGTAGCCTTAAGTACGATACCAGGAATTTTATTTAATGCCGTCAGAGATTTAGACAAAATATCAAAAGAGTCTCCTTGGTTACTGCCTAAAGCGATCGCACACTCTACCATGATTAATTAGCTAAAGTATCAACAACATCGATCTAAATCTTACCACTAAGAAAAATTGAAACTCCAAGATAAAAGTGGACGAATCAAAATTTTTGCCTTACAAAACATACATAACTATTTAAAAACCTATCTATCCTCTAACTTTGCTTTTAGTAATTCATGGAAACGATGGGATAAACAAGATTGAAGATTGTCTACCTGGAGTTGTAACCATATTTTGCTAGTGTATCAACGCTTATGATTGTTTCCCAATTGTGTGTTTATCCCGTAAAATCTTGTCAAGGAATCGATCTTGCTCAAGTTCAAGTTGAGATGAAAGGGTTTCTAAGAGATCGTCAAATGATGCTTGTTTCTGGTAGTGGTAAATTTATTACTCAAAGGCAATTTCCCCAACTGGCGAAGGTTATAGTAGAAATTGTCGAACCAAACATTACTCTAAAAGTAGTAGATGCAAGTTTGCCCGACTTAACTTTTACACCTATTGCAACGGGTAGAACAATTGAAGTAGAAATTTGGCGCGATCGCTTACAGGCGATCGATCAAGGAGATGAAGTTGCAGATTGGTTTCAGCGATTGTTAGATTTAGATACAGGTAAAATATGTCGTTTGGTTCAACAATCTCCACAACATAATCGTATTCTAAAGCAAAAATATCCTAGTGAAGAAGATATTGCGATCAATTTTGCCGATAATTATCCTGTAATGCTTACTGCCACCGCTTCTTTAGTCGAATTAAACCAAAGAATTGCCGAAATTCATCTTTCCCAAAAGCAAGCCATTCCGATAAATCGTTTTCGACCTAATATTGTGATAGACACGACAGACCCTTTTGTCGAAGACCGCTGGAGTATTATTCAAATTGGAGAGATCGTATTCAGAGTAGCAAAACCCTGTAGCCGTTGTATCATTACAACTATCGACCAAGAACACGGACAAAAGAATCAATTAAAAGAACCCCTTAATACACTCGGAACTTTTAGACAGTTGAGTGAATTAGGGGTTATGTTTGGCGTAAATATGATTCCCCAAAATGAGGGAATAATTAGAAAAGGCGATCGCCTACAAGTTTTAGAAAATAGAGATTGAGATAATCAAAGATTATTAAAAATTAATCATCTGCTTCAGCAATAGGCTGTGCTTGGGCATTTTGAGCCGCAATAATCGCACGCTTTTTAAGCTTGATAGTCAAGTAACGAATCGCGTCTTCGCTTAGACGCATCATTCTTTCTAAAGGAGCAATCTGAGAACCGTCTGCTTCATAATTGACTTGAACGTAAATACCATCTAGATATTTACCAACAGGATAAGCCAGTCTTCTTTTGCCTTTGTCCTGAATTTCTAGGTTTTCTGCTCCTCTTTCAACGAGAAAATTTTGATATTTGGTTACAGATTCTCCTACCTGATCTTCCGATAAGTCAGGACGAAGAATGTACATCATTTCGTAAGTATTGCTCATGTTTTGCTATTTCTCCTTGTGGACAATGAGGCTTCCCAATATTTCTACTGTGTCGTTAGACAAGCAATATCGAAGAAGCAAGGAATTACAATCTTACTATTACTTCATGCTCAATTACCAGTATTTTGGTTTGCTGTTAACAGATTGACCTAAAATTAAGCTAATCTAGAGCAGCATTAAAAATAAAGCTTTTAGCTTTATTTTGATTGATAGTTATTTCTGAGTTTTGTTATGGCACAACGCTATGTCCGCATAAAAACCGATCGCCAGCAAATCTACTATGGCTTACTACAGGCTAATCGTAGTGTAGTTGTGTACGATGCTCCGCCTTGGCTTGGAGGACAAGCAACCGATTTGGAACAAAACCTCGATACCTATCAACTACTCCCTCCTTGTGTACCTTCCAAGATTGTGGCTGTGGGCAAAAATTATCTCAAGCACGCCGCAGAAATGGGAACTCCTGAACCAAAAGCGCCGCTCTTGATTCTTAAACCCCCCACCACCATCATTGCGGATGGACAAGATATTCACTATCCTCCCCAGTCGAAAAGGGTTGATTATGAAGGAGAATTGGCTTTAATTATTGGCGATCGCTGTAACCATGTTAGTCCCGAACAAGCTGCAAAAAGTATTTGGGGATACACCATCGCAAATGATGTCACAGCCAGAGATTTACAGAAAAAAGATGGACAGTGGACAAGAGCCAAGGGTTTTGATACTTTTTGTCCTTTAGGGCCTTGGATTGTGCGAGAATTGAGCGTTGAAGCTAAAATTCAAACATTTTTAAATAATAATGAAATACCCAATCAATCGGCTTCTATTGAAGATATGGTATTTACTCCCGACGTTCTAGTCTCCTATATTTCTCAAGTAATGACCCTAACCCCAGGAGATATTGTTTTGACTGGTACTCCTGAAGGTGTTGGTGCAATGCAGCAAGGTGACAGTGTTAGAGTCGAAATTGAAGGTATTGGCTGCTTGTCTAACCAAGTTACTGATTACTGATTACTGATTACTGATTAGCGTACTTGGTCGTAGACAAATTTAGAGAAGGAGGGAATTTCAGGATATTTGCCCAGGGCACACTGCACCATACAGTAAATGCAAACTGGAGTAACTATCAAGAAAACTATCCCACCAATTACACCTAATGCACCCAAAGTACCAAAAACAATTTGAATTAAAGACACCGCAATTCCCATTAGTATTGATTGCATAGTGTTAAAACGGATAAAGTAGCTGATTTTTTGATTTTGCACCACAGCTAATATCAGAACTAAAAATACAACTATGCTGCCAAAACCACCAGGAATAATATTGTAAATTAGACCTACGGGAATCAATATTACCGTCAATATTTTAAATAAAGGAGCTAAAGCGGGGACTATCGATAGTAAGCCAATACCCAAACCTACCACATCCGCCAAAGCAAACAAATACACTGCTGCTCCAAAAAAACGGTCTTTATTATCTGTAAATGCACGCCTTCCCATAATCAGCTATTCCTTTGGAACTAAAAATTGATTAACTTAGATTCAGATCAACTTTAGGATAACGTAAATTACTAATTTTCTAGTCTACCTGGGCAATATTAAAGCCCATTTGACACTTATATATTTTTACTTGTCTGGGGCTAGATTCCTGTAAGGCTTTCCCACACCACAACCGATCTCCGCGCCATCGAGGTAAACCACTACGCTCTGCCATCAAGCAATTCTGACATACTTGACTAGCAGACAATATTTGCTCGTCTGTAATCATAACTATCACGCTCGTTAGTCCTCTTTGAAGTGATATCTATAACTATTACAATTCTAGATTCTTTGCAACTCTTGTTTACACTTATGCCATATAGCTTAACAGTTAGAAAAGCATGTTGGCTGTTGCTTTTCTAACAAAAAAAAAGATTATCTTCAACTCTAAGAAAATTGACAATTTAAAATATTAGTAGATTTACCACAAAAGCTGCTAATTCAAACAATTTTCCCCCGATCCCACTTATAAATAAGATCATAAACAAAGCTAGTCCGATTTGAGAACGTCCTAGTGCTTTCATTTCTGGAACAATTTCGCTAGCTACATGATAGCCATCTAAAGGAGGAATAGGAATTAAGTTAAATAGACAAAGGGCAAAATTAAAAATAGCAATGATCTTAAAAAATTGAATACTAATAATATTATCAAAAGCAAAATAGTATGCCAGATTAATCACTACTACTGCCAACATTCCTAAAGCAATATTTGTCAAAGGACCAGCCGCAGAAACTAAAATGTTTCCCCATTTGGGATTGCGAAATTTACTGGGATTTACAGGCATTTGCCCCCAAGCCATACCTGCAAAGAGTAGAAAAAAGATTGAATGAATACCCATATGCACCAAAGGATTCATTGTCATATGTCCTTTTACAACAGGAGTATCGGCTCCTTGAGAGAGAGCCGCAATTCCTTGCCCCAATTCATGTAAGGAAATAGAGATAATCAAGACAGCAACAACTCGGATATAAAATACGGGGTCTTTGAACAAATATTCGAGAAACATAAAAAATAAGTAAATAAAGAAAAGCTCAATAAAATTTGATTTTCAAATTAATTTGAGCTGTTATTTTAGGAGTAAGATGAAAATAACTTTTGCTAATCCAAAATCTCAATGTGTCTATAAATAATACAACATTAAAATAGCTAAATTGTAAATAGTGATTGATAGCGTTTATCTGGCTTCCTATTCATTTATAAAAACGATTGTTGATAAAAGTTACGATCGCAATCACATAAATAAAGGTAAAGCTATAGTCGATTGATGCAACATTAGAAATAATGCAACTATCTCAGGGACAATGGTTTTCAGAGGTCACTGAAATTAGATAGCATGGAGATTACCTAATCAATACAAATACAAGCAACGAATAGTGACTCAAAATAATTTAGATTTTCTTGCTCAGACCGATCCAGCAATAGCCGAGATCGTCGATCTAGAATTAAACCGCCAGCGATCGCACTTAGAATTAATCGCTAGTGAAAACTTCACTTCTCCCGCAGTTTTGGCAGCCCAGGGTTCAGTACTGACC
>CAKZYI010000478.1 GCA_937884735.1 uncultured Pleurocapsa sp. | reverse complement strand
CAGGGGAGTTGGCAAGTTAATTTAGAATTAGCCAATAGTTTGACAAATGGAGATTGCGATCGCCTTGAACAACACGCCTTATATTATGTCAAAAAACTGAGCGAAGATGGCAAATATCCTTTAACAATTTGGCCTTATCATTCTATGCTTGGTGGTATTGGTCATGCTTTAGTTTCTGCTGTAGAAGAAGCAATATTTTTTCATAGTATTGCCAGGAAAAGTAAAACTAATTTTGAATTAAAAGGTAGCAATGCTTTAACGGAAAATTATTCTGTATTAAGCCCTGAAGTTACTGATAGCATTGATGGAAAATCTATTGCTAGTAAAAACACTGATTTAATTGATAAATTATTAAACTTTGATTACCTAATAATTGCAGGACAAGCCAAGAGTCATTGTGTAGCTTGGACAATTGATAACTTGTTAACAGAAATAAAGTTAATAGATGCAAGTTTATCAAAAAAAATATATCTTTTAGAAGATTGTATGTCCCCCGTTGTTATTCCAGAGGTAGTTGATTTTACCGCCCAAGCTAATACGACATTTCAGAAGTTTGCTGATGCAGGAATGAATATTGTTAATTCAACAGATAGTTTGTTTTAAAACTTGCCAAATTAAGCTCATCTGAATTAATAAAACTATTAATAGACAAGAGTATTTGATTCAAATTTTTTTTTGAACACATTGCCTCAAAAGCAAAGTCGGGTTCATTTTTTAATAAATAACAAGCATAGGGTATATTTTCTTGACTATCAAAGAACAAGGAAAACTTATTTTGACTATGAAAAACCTCGATAGGTTTTATCTCAGCATTAAAAATATATTCGGTTTTTACCGTAATTTCTCTTTTGATGCCCCAAAGGCTTTTTTTAATCAAAAAATCCTGTTTATTTATTGATATGCGAGTAGATCCAAAATAAGAGTATAAAATTAAAATAATAAATTGTATTTCTATACAAGAAAAAATAAAGTGATAAATGCTTGCCAGAAATAGTGCCAAGAAATTATTAGATATGGAAAATGATAAAAGAGAATTAAATAGATGCCAACACAGCAATATATAAACTAACTTTACTGCTCCATTTTTAAATAGTTTTCCATATAATCTAGAATGATATATTTCTATGGTCAACAAAGAGTTGTCTATATTAACAATAGAAAAATTGCTTTCTTCACTGTTTACCTTCATTTAAATAATAAAAAAATTTACATAATTTAGGCTATTTAACGTTTATTATAATTTCTTTTATTAATGCGATCGCATTATCTATATTTTCGGCTAAAAATATCTGATTGCTAGCCAAACTATCAAAGAATTGATAGGTTAAATCTGTCGCGTTTAATAAAATTACTGGCTTATTGTTTTTCAATGCTAAAGCAATCTCCGAAGCGGTACCCAAACCAATTCCACAAGCAACCACAACAGTCGAAGACAGAACATTAATATTATTTCTCCCATTACCCATGTCTGTAATAATCGGAATATCAACCGCCTCAGACATATCTTTTGTATTGTTGCTGGGTAAAATACCAATAGTTAGACCGCCACTAGCCTTTGCACCTCGACTAGCTGCATCCATAATTCCTGCTTTTCTTCCACCAGTAAGCAAAATCCAATTATTTTCAGCAATGGATTTACCAAGGTTATAAGCCAGAGAAATATCCTCTGGGGTAGCTGATTTTCCTGCACCCATTACTCCTATTATCACCTTTGCCATAATGGTTTATTAATAAGGTATTATTTTTAACAAGTAGGGTCGAAAATCCCCACAAATCAAATTATCAAAGTCTTAACATGCCTGATTTACGAGAAAAATTGAACAAAGATATTGCAGATATATCTTGGCAAGAATTATTACCCCATGCAAAGCGAGATGCAGTAATTGTCGTCAAATCAGAATTAGACTTATCAGAAGTTGCCGCCGAAATAGCTCAAGACAACACTAGCTCAGTGCAAGGTTGGATTGCCGATAAATCTATTGCCAAGCCCACAGTCGATCAGCTAAGTAAGTGGAATGACAATCCACAAAAACAGTTTACGGCTTTAATAGTACAGCCATTTGTTGTAGTTCAAGAAATCGAAGATAATTCACAAAACTAGCTTTTATGGCTGCGTCAACAATTCCCATTGTTTAATTAAATTAAAAATTAAATTTGGTTAAATTTGATTGCGTTGTAACCCCGCTCTAACCCAGTTAATACACTCATCAACATCATTAAATACTTTTGGTGCGGCAATGTTGACTAGTTTACGAGGAGCATAGTGATCGTAAAAACATTTACCACCTTCTTGATGGAGAATAATTAGATTGTCGCGGTAAGTGTAACGCTGGCGAAAATAATCAGAGCCTTCTAAAGTAAACTGATTGTCTAAGTGATGTTTGGCGATCGCAATAATCTTTGATAGCTTAGAAGAATAAGACTGGGCAGGATTTTTTGCCTGATGCAGTTGACTAGTATAGCCTTGCTCAGATAGCAAAGAATAAGAATAAATATCATCTCCATCAATACAGCCAGATACAAACGGAATGATCAAGCATTCTTGATAGGTGACGGATTTTTCGTAGAGGAAACGGTTCATATTCTGCTGTTACTTGTTTAAACAAGCGTATAAGCTATACTTAATAACTGTATTAATCTAATTATTATATTAATACAGCAAAGCAATGAATTGCCTTACTGTATTCAATTTCAAAAAGCCTAAAGAATATCCCTTAGATCAAAGAGTCAAAGACTGAGCGTTAGTTTCGATCAAAGTTGCCAAGTCTTTCAAGAAAGCTGCTGCTTGTGCGCCATAAATAATGCGGTGATCGGAAGTAATATTAACCTTCATTTGGCGTTTAACTCCCATCATGCCAGAATCATCAGCAACTAACTGAGGCTTTGAGCCACCTACTGCCAAAATAGATCCTTGTCCTTGAGGCAAAATAGCATCAAAGTTATCTACGCCAAACATACCCAAGTTAGAAAGAGTAAATGTACCCGTGCTATATTCATCAGGTTGAAGTTGCTTAGAGCGAGAGCGGTTAACCAAATCCTTCCAGGTGCGAGACAGAGAATAAATATCCATTTGATCTGCATTACGCAACACGGGAGTAATTAACCCTCCATCGGGCATTGCTACGGCTACAGCCACATTAATTTCAGAATTGTAACTAATAGCATCTTGACTATAGCTAGCGTTGACTACAGGGTGCTTTTTGAGGGTAAGGGCGATCGCTTTTGCTAACAAAGCAGTCATGGTTACGCCTTTAGGTTTGATCTGCTTGTATAGAGCATCTAAAGCGTCAGTATTTATAGTGTAAGTCACATGGAAAGTAGGCACTTGCAAACTCGCCATCATGTTTTGTACTACTGCTTTTTGTAGCGTATTCTAGGCTACTGTCTCACCAGGAGTAACATTTGCTGTCGATACAGGAGGTGGCGTAACGGGAGCAGCAACTACAGCAGGAGCAGTATTTGCAGTAGCAACAGGGGCAATCCCGACAGGAGTAGCACCAGGAGAAGTTACAGCTTTCCCAGATGCTTGTTCCACGTCACCCGCTGTAATACGTCCATAAGGCCCACTACCTTGGAGAGTTTTTAGATCTACGCCAAATTTTTTGGCTAATTTTTTCGCTCTAGGAGAAGCCACTAGTCTGCCAGAGCCATTGCTGCTACCGTTACTTGCTGCTGTAGCTGTAGCTTTTTCAACAGTAGGAGGAGCGGTAACTGCTACAGAAGCGGCTTCTTTGGGCGCGCTGGCACCTCCTTGATGGGATGCTGCTTGTTTTTTCGCTTCAGCAATTTCTGCTTCAGTTTCGGCTATTAGAGCGATCGCACTACCTACAGGAGCTTCTTCCCCTGCTTCAACCATAATCACTGCTAGATAGCCTTCATTAAAAGATTCCACATCCATGTCGGCTTTATCCGATTCTACCACTAGAACCGTTTCTCCTTTCTCTACTTTGTCCCCAGGAGATTTTGTCCACTCTACAATTTTACCTACGGTCATAGTGGAACTGAGGGCGGGCATAAAATTATCGTGAATCATGGTGTGCGATCTTTCTTGTGTAGTTAATATATCGATTTTTGAAACCAAGGGAAAATTATTCTACTTTTTCCCCGTCTCAAATTTATATTTTTCTGGCTATTACAGCCTCTAATGATATCATTTATGGCAGGTATCAGAACTAATCGAAGATAAATTTTTCTAGGGAAACAGCATTCTTAACCACGTAGAGCTAATTGAAACTAAATAAAGTTTTAATTAGCTTACAAAAGCAGAACAATCGCCCAATCTTAACTTACTTTCAATTTACCTTTGAGCTAATTTTGGAGTTTTGCCCAATAAACCCGTCATCAATTTGAGAGCAAATATTTTTAGGGGTTTTAAATAGCTCATCATCCACAATCCTGTACGGCGTAAAGCAACTACAGGCAACCAACTGTTAGAAAACATACGATCTAACAAATCGGTAAAGCCTAAAATAGCCAAATTCTCAATTTTGCGCCAACCCTCATATCTTTTGAGTACCTTGATCTCGCCAATGTCTTGTCCCTTTTGTTGAGCAGTCTGCAATACCTGAGCCAAACTAGCAGCATCGCGGATACCCAAGTTTAACCCTTGTCCCCCCACAGGATGGCAACAGTGAGCAGCATCCCCAATCAAAGCTAGACGGGGTTTAATATAGCGATCGCACTGCATCAACTGTACGGGAAATACCATCCGTTTGCTAACTAATTTTAAATTTCCCAAACTTCCACCTGTATAGGTTGTAAGCTTTGCCAAAAAATCAGCCTCATTCAACTCTGCCAAAGCTTTAGCTTCTGCATGGGGATTTGTCCAAACAATTTGGCAGCGATTTCCTGGTAGGGGCAATACTCCCATGGGTCCACTAGGCCAAAAGCGTTCAAATGCCGTATTATTCTCTAAGGCAGTATGCTCGATAGTAAATGCGACGCAAGACTGCCAATACTTCCAACCGCGAGTTTTGATCCCTGCTAAATTACGAATGTGCGATCGTGCTCCATCCGCACCAATTACCAGTTTGGTGGTTATAAAACGTTGTTCGCCGTTTAATTCCACTTCTACCGTAGAGCTATTTTTTTCTGTAGTTACATTCTTTACTTCCCCAGGACATACCCAATTGATGTTGTCGCAGTCGGCTAAATGCTTTTGTAAAATCCCCAAAACTATGTTGTGTTGAGCGACATAGCCTAAATGCTCTCCTGGCAAGTCTTTCTGATTAAATTTTACCTGTTGAGAATAATCAGCATCAGATAAGCTGATATTGCTGTATTTACCAATGTGGGGGAATATTTTGTCCCAAATACCAATTCCCTCATAGATACGACTAGAAAGAGGAGAAAAAGCATAAGCTTGAGTTTTTGCTGCTGCGACTTCTAAAGGTCGAGCTTCAATAATAATAATATTTAAGTTAGAGTTTTTTAATGCTGCTGCTAGGGTTGCACCAACAATACCACCGCCAACGATAACTAAATCACAATCTAGATTTGAAGACTGGCTTTGACTAATTTCTGGTTGTTGCTTGACTAATATTTGTGCAATTTTTTTTGAAAAAATTATATATGGGTATATGTACCTGTATATATTGTGACGCGATCGGCATTTGAAGGCAAGGAGGAATAAGGATCGAGGAACGAGGATCAAGAAGAAACTGCTATAGGTTATGGGTTATATGTTATGGGTTATAGGTTATAGGTTATGGGATATAGCGATTGTAGCGAGCAGGAGTAAAAATTGATTTTGCCCACAACCACCACCATTTAAAGTAGGAATGGGGGTTGTCGTTAGTAAAGTATTCTGGGGCGATGCGCTTTATTTTAGGTAGGTGTATCCAAGGTACATTGGGAAAGGTGTGATGTTCGTCGTGATAGCCCGTGTTAAAAAACAGAATATTAGTCCAGCTATAGGTAGAGTAAGTCTTACCCTGATGATAAATATGATGTTCGGCAATAGATTGACCCCTAAAGGTTATACCCCAATTACTAATCATTAAAGTCAAACTCCAAAAGAGATAAAGAGTAGCTTGGGGGCTTATCAAAAACCAAGCCGTGATGTACAAACTAAGGCTAGTCAAGGTCAAGACAATATTTAAAGATTGAGAAATATTTGCCGAGTTAACCTCTCGAATATCGGCTTCTACCAAATAAGCTGCAATCAAATCAGTAACAATTACTCCTCCAGGCAAAAGATGAACTAAACTTTCAAAAACACGCCAGTAAGGATTATTGTTCGCAAACTTGGCAAACTTTCGATCCCATAATTCATGGTCGTATTGATAATCATTTAGGTGTAGATGATGGGTTTTACCATGTACGCCAATATAAGCCAACGATTCGCCAAAAGAAAGTGAGCCACAGACGATTAAAAATAAAGCCAGGTTTGACCCCAACTTGCTTTTAAAAATCAAATTATGGGCTGCTTCGTGAACAAATATAGCTAATGAATGGAGGATAAACTGTCCCACAAAAAAAGCGATCGCACCTGTCTGCCACCAAGATAAATCCTTGACTAACCAAGCGATTGTCCATTGCAGGGCTACTAAAAAAGCGATCGCAACTATGGAAAAAGAATAATTGCCAAAATATTGCTTGATTTCAGGATACTTAGCTAATATTTCTTTTCTACGGGAACTATGCCACTGGCTATCAACGGACATTTTTACTAACTACAAAATTGCAGTTGAACTAAAAAACTATTGTCCAAATTCTACTCTAGCTTGTTGAACTATTTCTGCTGTCACTTCTTCTAATTGTGCATTGCGCGCCATAGTTTCTATTCTTTGGCGTGCGCCAGAGCGAGCAAAGAAGGGAATCATTTTTAGTTTTGCTTGGGCTTGTACTGTCCAACGTAGTTCGTCAGTTACATTAAAGTTTTTCATTTTCCTAACCCCTAATGTTTTGTGAATATACTTTTCCATTGTAGTTTCGCAGATTCGACGAAGTTGCCATAACTTAGACAAAGTTAACTTCACCAAAATTGCAAGATAATTACTGGCTCTAATTACAATTAACGGATTTGAGAAGATGCAGCCTCAGAGATAGCAGGTACTTCAGCATATTGCCCTTGAATTGAACGAAAAATACAGTAAAAACAAACTACAATACTGCCCATAAAAATAGTATTGTTTAAAGTTTCTGTAACTAAACCCTGTGAACCAAATGCAGGAACGAGAATTCCCATAATTAGACTAAACAAAATTTGCAAAATATTCATTAGAATAGCCTGCATGCCATTGAAGCGTAGAAAATAGCTAACATTTTCATTTCTAACTACAGCAAACCACAGACCAAAGAAAATAATCAAGCTGGCAAAAGGCAAACTATTAGTCAGTCCATAAATAGCTACCAAAGGGGAAAAGAATTGATATAGCCAGGGAAACTGGGTCAAAAGTGCAATACCAAAAGGCAAGGCGTAAACCAGAGGAAATAAGTATATCAAAGCACCAAAACTTCTATCTTTGGCATCTGTTTCAGGAGTATTCATACTTTTACTTTTTATAATTTAGTTATGATTTTGATATGATTGCGGCAAATATCATTCTATCAAAGAGCTTAAAGCTGCAACTACAAAATGACAAACAGTAGCAGTCATTGATTCTATTGTTATATATTTTTGTAATCATAGATATTCGGTTATGACAAACTTCAGATTACTGTAGAATGTATCACTACTGTCCATCAAATCATTGAGTGATTGACTGCAAAATTAGGTTGAGCAAGGCAAAGCATAAGCTTTTCTAAACTGTTATTAGCAATCGATTAACTAAAATATTTTAGTGGGCTGTCATTGAGATGAGCGCGAACTGTATTGAACTGTATTGAGATCGAGATACAACCGAAATGACCATAGAAACAATTACCCAGCTAAAGAAATCAGATTGACTCTAGGTGACACAGCATGACAGATATAGTAATCAGCCAAGCTTTGAAAATTGTTGATAAAACATTAGAACCAGATCGGCTTAATACAGTAGAGGAGCTAGTATTGAAAGAATGTTGGGCTGGTAAAACCTATCAGGAAATTGCTGTAGATTCAGGTTATGATTCTGACTACATTCGGGTAGTAGGCTCTCGTCTTTGGCAAAATCTCTCTAACGCTTTTGCCGAAAAAGTAACTAAAAACAACTTCAAATCTGTTTTGAGACAACAGGCAAGAAAAGGAGCTTTTTCTTTTTCCACATTAGAATTACCAGATGGGCAAGTACCCCTAAATTCAGATTTTTATGTTGAGCGTCCTCCCCATGAAACTTCAACTTATGAAGAAATAATTCATCCAGGGGCTTTGATTAGAATCAAATCTCCTTTGAATATGGGCAAAACATCATTAATGATTCGTATTCTAGCTCATGGGCGATCGCAAGGGTTTAAAACAGTAACAATCAACTTTCAGTTGGCAGAGGCATCATTATTGTGCGATCTCAACAAATTTTTGCGCTGGTTGATGGCAAACATAACTCTTCAGTTGGGGATCGAGTCTCAATTGGATAGTTACTGGGATGAAGATTTAGGAACTAAAGTAAGCTGTACGACCTATCTTCAAAGATATATTTTAGAACAGCTATCCCAGCCCCTAGTTTTAGCTTTTGATGAAGTTAATCACTTGTTTGAATATCCCGAAATAGCTCAAGAATTTTTGCCTTTAATTCGGTTTTGGCATGAGGAAGCTAATAACTTTTCTATTTGGAAGCGTTTGCGTCTGATAGTAGTCCATTCGACTGATATTTATCTTCCTCTAGATATTAATCAATCTCCTTTAAATTTGGGCTTGCCTGTAAATTTAATTCAATTTAATTTTGAACAGATGAAAGATTTGGCTAGCCGTCATAAGCTTCGTTATCAAGTAGAAAACTTAGATCGAGATATAACTTTATTAATGAAAATGATTGGTGGTTATCCTTATTTGGCAAGGCTAGCTTTTTACGCCTTGTCAACTGAAAATATCACTTTTGAACGGCTGTTGGCAGAAGCACCTACTTCCTGTGGGATCTATCGCAACCATTTACAAGGACATCTTTCGACCCTAAAAAAATATCCAGAATTAGGTAAAGCCTATGAACAAGTTGTATGTTCTGACCAGCCAATTCAAATATCTGCCATCAATGCTCACAAATTAGAAAGTATTGGTTTAATTAAACTAGTTAATAATATGGTGTTACCCAGTTGTCTGCTTTATCGTTTTTATTTTCGCGAGTATTTAGCAGCAGAGATATAGCAACCATCGGGACGATTGTCTAAGTTGGGTATGTATTCTGTCGACAGTTAGAAGTTAATTGCTGATTTAATTTAATTAATAAAATGGCTGAAGTAGCTCAAATATATTTGGGAAATGTTCATCAAAATTCCGCTCTGGCGAAACTGGTGGCAGATGAGGTTTGTTTAGAAGTTTCTTTGCAACATAGCGATCGCCATAAAGGTAGAATACATACCCATACTGCTGATAATCTTGCCATTGGGATTGTCAAAAGTCGCGATCGCTTGTTAGAGTCTGGAGATGTTTTCCAAACCGAATCTGGCAAACTTATACTCGTTTATCTACAGGCACAACAATTATTAGTCCTAGATTTATCAAGTCTAGAAAATGAAGTCGCTGCTGCAAAATTAGTCCGTCTTGGTCATCTTTTGGGCAATCATCACTACGGGATCGCAATTCAAAACAACAAGATATACGTACAAGTAAATACAGATCCCAAAGTCATTAATAAAGCGATCGCAGATCTACAAATTCCTAGGTTACAAATGACCTACGAAACCCAAAGCTCATCAGCAGATATTACTTTTACTTCCCACAGTCATTAACTTATTGCTTATTACTATCAAGCCCGCCGCACATCAAGCCACTGTTGCAGAATAATTTCTGCTGCTTGACGATCTATTGCTCCTTTGTCGCGGGTAGAAAATCTTCTGCTAGCCTTTAGTCTGGTTTTCGCTTCAACCGAGGTCAAACGTTCGTCTACATATTCAATGGGCAAATTTAGAATTCGAGCAATGCGATCGCTAAATTTCTGCGTCTTTTTGTATTGAGATCCAATACTTCCGTCCAATGTATAGGGTAGACCAATAATTAATATTTTTACTTCCCTTTCTTCAATTATCTCTTGCAGTTGTCTAATGTCTTCAGAAAAAGAGGTTCGATAAATAGTAGTCAAACCAGTTGCAATCAAACCTGTGCCATCACATCCAGCAACACCTATTCTTCTTCTTCCTACATCCAAACCCAACGCGGCAACTCTTTCCATCCTGACTCAATCAATTTAAACTAAGCCACTGTGGGGCGGTTTAAAAGATTCGCCAGAATTATTTTTGTCAGAAGGGGTAAAATAACTTGATTTAGAAGAAAAGATGTTCTTTTGTCTGACGATATTTTGATAAGAGCTGGAAACGGACTTCAGCCAAGATATACGAGAAGGAATAGGAGCGCGAGCTGGCTTTAGCCCTTGAAATACATCTGATAACTGCAATCCTTCTAACGGTTTAGCCTCTTTTATTTTGTGCCATACGGAGCGAGACATTAGCAACGTATGTTCTACCGATGTCGCACCAATTTTATTAAAGTATTCTTCTCTTTCTGGTTGATAATCAGCAGAAACTATTTCTAATGGTTGAGAATAAGGCTGACGATCGTCAGCAAAACCATAGCGGCGATCGATAGATTTTTGAACTATCTGTGCCATTTGAGCCGTCAATTTAGGATAAAGCCAAGTATAGGCTGGATTTACCGTTAATTGAGCTTTATGAGGGCGAGAACCGTCTCTAGAAGATTCTAGTCTAAAATAGCCGATTGCAGCCTTGCGTTGTGGTTCAAATACATAACCACTAACTACATCTGTACCATTGAGCCACTGCCTAATCTGACCTACTGCATTCTGCACCAAATTGGTTTTAAAATCTTCTACATGGCGATCAAACACCTGACGCAGCAAAGGTGGCATTGATACGCAATCTAACTGGTATAGTAAAGGTGCATCAGCATTGCTAATGGGTAAAAAATTAGGTAAATCTGGATCTTGCTGGGCTAATTGGGAAACTAATTCCGCCGAAATTTGCCAGTAAGTCATTTGAGCCAAAGGCTGAAAACCATTT
>CAKZYI010000477.1 GCA_937884735.1 uncultured Pleurocapsa sp. | reverse complement strand
AATTCAACTTTGCCTACGATGTTGAGGCCAATGATATCTTACAAGATGGCTATTTCTTGGGTGATGATGGTTTCAATGCAGGAGAAAAAACTCCTGTAGGAGAAGATGAATTTACAGGCTTGAACTTTTGGACGCGCCCAGAATTCAACTCTCAAGGAGAAGTCCCCCCACCACACATACATTTCGATGATTGGAGTGATGAATTTGGTTTTCCTACTGGCTTTAGTTTCCACGAAGATGTAGCCTTTTTCGGCCGTACCACTCAAGAATTACTTGATACGGGCAGAGTCGGAGAAACTTATATCGACAATACCCAAGGTGGTTTAGATGAAGTAGGTGAAAGAATTGAAGTTACACCTGCTGGAGATACACCTGCTGAAGATACACCCCCTAGTTTAGAGCCTGTATTTGGTTCATTGGATGCAGATACCATTGAAATAAGTGAAAGCGATCGACTTATTTTTGCTGGTGCTGGCGACGATCTAATCGATTTGACTCAATCAGATGGTGGCAATCGCGCCTATGCAGGAAGCGGAGACGATATTCTAATTCTGGGTGAAAATAATCGCGTCTTTGCCGATGATGGAGACGATCGCATTTTTATAACTTCTGGCGGAAACAACAGCATCAACGGTAACTTAGGTGCAGACCAATTCTGGATTGCTAACGCGGAAATTCCTGAAGCTACTAATATCATCAATGACTTTACTAGTGGTGAAGATGTAATTGGTATTTCTGGTTTGGGTATTGGTTACAGCGATTTGGATATTACCGATTTTGAAGACGGTACGTTGATTTCAGCTAATGGTAACGATCTCGCGGTAATAAATAACGCTCCTGCTAGTTTCATTGCTAACGAAGACCATTTCGCCTTTGCCTAGAATCGCACATATCGTACATATTCAATAAACACCGTAGGGTGGGCGATATTCAAACTCAAATGCGATCGACAATTGGAGAATAATGTTTTGCCCACCTACTCAAACAATATTTTGTTTGACTGCTAAAGGCTAAAAGCTTTTTTAATCAAAATTTTTCCTCAGAGGCTAGTCGTTTTCAATAGATGACTAGCCTTTTCTTTTTTAAGCAAAATACTAAACAATTAAGAAAACCAGTGCAGAAAATGCACAAAGTATGTATTAACTATAATTAATTAACAATAGCTGTTTCAGTAGAGCGATCGCAACTATTAAATAACCAGCAAAATATCTGTTGCCTTTTAGAATGACCATTAGATTGACATGGGACGAATGTGAAGAACAATTTCAGGAAGCTAGCGAAGAAAAACTACAGTTCGACCCATCAGATGAGTTAGATGTTACATTGAAGTACGATGCTCGATATGCTCGTGGATGGCTACGAAGAATTGATTTAAGAGAAGGTATACAACTGGAGATTGATAAATCTCAATCAACAGATTCCACGATCGTCAACTTTCCTGAGTACGAATCCTCCTACATTACCTGTTATTTTACACTTTCAGGAAATGGGCAAGGAACAATTGCTTCTAGAAGAAGCGAAATCTTATATCCATATACTACTGGAAAATATTGGTTGAGGAGTTGTGGTTTAAATCCTCAAATCATTGAAGGCTATGATATAAAACCCTGGTTCTCAGTGATAATTTATATTCATCAATCAATACTTCGTTCTTTTGAAACATCTCCAAAAGGAGAGTTATCTAAAAATCTTCAGAATTTAATTAGACCTCTAAGTCAAAAATTTTATGTACGCTCTGGAAATATAGAGCCAATGATGTTTACAGTGCTACAACAGATTTTGCACTGTCCTTATCAGGGAATGGTGAAGCGAGCTTATCTAGAAAGCAAGGTAATTGAACTAATGGCATTGGTGTTAGACCATGAAGTAGTAATTCAACAGGGAGAGGCTAAAAAAGTTTCCCTCAAGCCCGAACAAATTGAACGCATTCACTACGCTAGGGAGCTTATTCTACAAAACTTAAGCAAGCCTCTTTCAGTGGCGGAGTTGTCTAGCCGAGTTGGATTAAATGAATTTCTGTTAAAGCGTGGCTTTAATCACTGTTTTGGTACAAGTCCCTGGAAAATGGGTCGCGAAGAGCGTTTAGAAACTGCAAAGCGACTGTTAGCAGAGCAAGATATTAGCGTCACTGAAGTTGCCTACAGAGTAGGCTATGCTAACCTTTGTTCTTTTTCTGAAGCTTTTAAAAGGAAGTTTGACATCTCTCCCAAGAAGTATCAAAAAAAGTGGAGATAGGTTTGGATAAAAACTAAAGAGCAGAAAGTAAAGAAAACGTGAAGAATACGACGAACGATCCGTTTTCGTAAAAAAAAAATCCGTTTTCGTAAAAAAAACTTTTTCAAAGCTCAGTATGATTATTGAGAACAGATTTCATTTACAAGACAAATAACACTCAATTTA
>CAKZYI010000476.1 GCA_937884735.1 uncultured Pleurocapsa sp. | reverse complement strand
GGATCGAGCAGAATTGCCTGACTATAGGCAATAATGGCATCATGATGATTCCGCAAAATAGAGTTAGTATTTCCCCTCGCACTATATGCTTTTATGTTGTTGGGATCTAATCTAATCACTTGAGTAAAATCTGCTAAAGCCTGGTGATGATATTCCAAAAGACTATATAGACTGCCTCGGTGATAATATGCGGGGACGTTATCGGGGCTCAATTTGATTACCTGAGTAAAATCAAATATGGCTTTTTGATGCTTCTCTAAAATATTGTAGGTATAGCCGCGGTTGTAATAAGCTTGAGTATATTGAGGAGCTAGTTCAATCGCTCGCGTAAAATCGGCAATCGCTTTATCATAATTTTGCAAAATTCCGTAAGCATAGCCGCGACTGCGATAGGCTTTGGCTAATTTAGGAGAAAGACGTATGGCTTCTGTGTAGTCGGCAATCTCTAAATGAAACAATTTCATTTCACCGTAGGTATATCCCCGAATCAAATACGCTTTTGTATTTTGAGGACTTAGCTTAAGAACGGTGTTAAAGTCTTTAATTGCTCGATCGTAGTCCTGTAATTTGAGATAGGTTTTACCCCTTTTATAATAAGTTTCGATTAAATCTTGACCGTATTTAGCGATCGCATTACGATAAACGCGATCAAATTCTTTTTTTTCCGCCTTCATAATACTTCAACATTGACAATTAAATTACAGCCTCTTCTCTGTAAAAAAAGCCGCCACTAAGTCCGACATAGTTTTTACCACAAGCAATTTATTGCCGATCAATTGTTAATTGTCAATAAATATCCGCTCTATATAGGCGATATTTACCATTCATCTTCATTATTGAAGAACAACTTATACATGGTCTGTATTCTAAGCTACTCCATTACCCTAAGATTCTGGAGTCGAAGTACTATTTTCGGTTTCTGATGGTTTTAAATCGCTAGCAGCTTCCAATTTTGCATTCATACTGACAGACTCTTCAATTTTTTGTGCTTCTTTTTTAAATTCATTTTCAAATTCTTTGGACGCATCTTGAAAACTGCGTAGAGTTTTTGCCACACTACGACCAATCTCAGGCAATTTCTTAGGACCGAATACCAAAAGAGCAACAATAGTAATTAAAGCCATTTCTGGTAAACCAATGCCAAAAATGTTCATAATGTTAGATTCCTTTATCTTTAATATATCTATATGAATAATAGCTCGATTCCTTATATAAAAAGAATCGAGCTAGATTATTAGCTAATTAAATAGTTAATAAATTATTATTTGAGTTTATATTTGTCTATCGACTTAAAGTTCTCCAGTCAACATCAATTCCTTCTAGGATTAGGGAAGAATTATAAAGTTGCAAGATAATTAAAAGGAAAACCAAGAACAAAGCCATAAAGACTCCCATTAAAACAGTTGTTCCCCAGCCAGGAGCAACTTTACCGTATTCAGAGTTTAAAGGTTTGAGGAGATTCCCCAACCGAGTTTCTTGTGACATAGTCCAATAGTGATGTAATATCGGGTTTTTCGTAATCTTCTGTAATATTATAAAGGAAGAGTAATCATAATTTATATCAACTTATGGAACCCGCAATAGTTCTTAGCGTTAGTATAGGGGCTGTAGTAGTCGCTATCACTGGATATTCAATCTATACAGCATTTGGCCCTCCATCTGCTGATTTAGGAGATCCTTTTGAGGATCATGAAGATTAAACGTTGCTAATTGACAGTATTAAAATGCTAATGACATTGTTCATAGCTACCAGCTATGGGCTGTCTCCCATTGTCCGAAAGTGCATCTTTGAGGTTTGGGGCAACTCTTAGCTTTCAAAATAATTACTTTTAATATCTTTTAGTAACATCAATAAAATAGAAGAAGCCGAGGGTAAATTGTTTACCCTCGGCTTCTTCGTATTGATAATTTCTTGCTTTCTACCTAAACGCAGCAATGCAAGGAAGCCACTCTAAAATTTTAGAATTAACCGCTTCTGGGTTTTCATCATGGGGACAATGACCTGCATTTTTGATAATCTGAAATTGAACATCGGGATTATTAGCTGCTAGATCTTGATATATAGTTGCTCCCGTTACAGGTGTCCAAGGATCTTTCTCGCCCCACAAAATTAGCAAAGGACGTTGTAGATTCACTAACAGTTCATCAGGAGAGTTTCCCGCAGGCGCAGTCAAGACTGAAGCAAATACTTTTTGCGCGCCATCATCACAAGATGGTTGATAGAGCATTTCTACTAGTTCGTCTGTTACTGCATTGCGATCGCGGTAAACTTGATATAGTGTGCGACGAATTTGGCTTTTGCGACGAATATTATTAAAAATAAATTTGCCAGTTACAGGAGAACTAACCAATTTTGCAAATCCACTCATCACTAAGCCTAATATAGGATTGAGATCTCCTGGGCGATGATTTAAACCTCCTGCGCAGTTAATCAAAACTCCCCCCGCAGAAATTTCGGGATAATTTGTTACCAGCATCAAACTGAGCAATGCACCAATAGAGTTTCCGACAAACACAGTCGGCTGACTGATGTGTTCTGACCAAAAATCTTTTACTTGTTCTTGCCACAGTTCTAAGGTGTAGTCTAAAGGTGCTTTGTCTGAACCGCCAAAACCCAGCAAGTCTAGTGCAAAAACTCGATAACCTTCTTTAGCTAAAACAGGTATATTTTTCTTCCAATGTCCAATAGATGCGCCAAAGCCATGAATTAAAAGCAGTGGTTGACCTTTTCCTGCAACGGTATAGCGAATTTTATGACCTTGCCAATTCCAATCTAGTTTTTTTGGTTTATCGCTGTCTTGACTAGTCTTCTCTTGCGTCAATCGCTGGAGCGATTCGCGACGCGGGGTTTCATCGCTCTTATCTAACGATCTTGTTACCACAGTTTTTTGTTATGTCTAATTTTTAATAGTTTTGTCTAGATCATACAAAAAATAAAGAACAAGGAACAAGAAGTCTTGGTGATAATGTTTACTTTGCTCTTAATTTACTTGGGGTTTTAGCTCAACAGTATTTTAAAACATCAAGGTTTTTTATAAAATAAGTTGACCAATGTATGAAATATCGTTATTATTATTAGGTCAATTAAAAACTGGCAAAAGCGCGGATGTCGTATAGTGGTAATACCTTAGCCTTCCAAGCTAAAGCTAGGGGTTCGATTCCCCTCATCCGCTTTTTCAGTTATACCAAGGGTTTCAGAGTTTGAGCGTAGTGGACTAATCTTGAGTATTTCTATTATTGCCCAAGATTTGCCCAAAATGCTCTACTTCATGTTTTCTTTACAGAAGTGTCTCTAAGCTGTAACTTGCTTCCAAATCTCTTCTCTATTAATTTCTCCGATAGTAGAATGGCTGACACTGAACTTAGAAGCTATTTCTCGCTGAGTCAATCCTTGCTCTATCAAATTTTTGATTTCAGCAACTTGTATTGTAGAGAGCTTTGTCTTTCTTAACTTCGTTTGATAAGCGTGTAATACATTATTAGTACCTGAAGCCCATTCAAGATTATTCAGGTTATTATCAGTCTTACGGCCATTAATATGATTCACTTCCGGTAAGATGTTAGGATTCAATAAAAATGCCTGGGCTACTAATCTAAGTATCGATAATCTCTTCTTCTTGCCATTGAGCCAAAATCAGACTGTAAGATAGACTCTGATAGTCTAATG
>CAKZYI010000475.1 GCA_937884735.1 uncultured Pleurocapsa sp. | reverse complement strand
AGGCAGAATTGGATAGGGAAAAATTAGCGATCGTTTTGCCCGACTATCATCCACCAGCGATCGACTTGTGTTTAGTTTATCCACTCAACCGTCATACCAATACAAAAGTAAAACTTTTTTCTCAGTTTTTCCGAGATAGGTTTAATTAATAAGTTTTGCTTTGTGCAGCTATTTATGTAGCCCGTACTTTAGCCAAAGATTTGTTATCTTTAGCCGAGAAGGGAAAAATTTTTGGGGTGTCAATATTTAAAGATAAACTTACTTTTGTTCCTACTGCGATCGCATTATTTAAATCAGTACGGGCATTAATGCTTTTTCCTGATGCCGTTTCAACACAATAATGGTATTCTTTCCCCAAAAATTGTCTATCTCTCATTTCAGCCGTAGATGTGCGATCTGGAGTTAGAATACTATCTTCTAGGCGCAACATCATTTCTCCCTGTTGAGTTGTTATTTGCGCTAAATCCTTGGATATTTTTACTTCTCCTAATTCAGTTATCCAAGATCTATCTTTTCTTATAGCAGGCAGAAAATTTGCTTGAGTAACAAATTCTCCTACAAAACGAGATTGAGGGTTGAGATATATTTCTTCTGGTGTTCCTATTTGTTCTATTTTTCCCGATCGCATTACGGCTATTTTATCTGAAATAGCCAATGCCTCTTCTCGATCGTGAGTTACAAAAATTGCTGATGTTCCTACTGCTTTTAATATCGATCTAATTTCTGTCCGTAGACGTTGACGTACTTGAACATCTAAATTACTCAAAGGCTCATCTAATAAAATTAGAGCTGGTTGTGGTGCTAATGCTCTGGCAAGGGATATACGTTGCTGCTGTCCCCCAGACAACTGATGAGGATAACGGTTTCGCAAATCTAACAATCCTACTAATTCTAAAACTTGCTCTACTCTTTGTTTTATTTGCTTATTATGCTTTTTCTTATCAGACAATACGCTTTTGAGGTGCTTTTTTCCTTGGTTTTTTAAACCAAAAGCAATATTATCTTCTACTGTTAAATGGGGAAACAAAGCATAATCTTGAAAGACCATTCCAGTATTTCGTTTTTCCGCTGCTAGAGCCTCACTATTAGTGCTAACTACTCTTCCAGCTATCCCTTCTGTTCCCTGAGAAATAGATTCAATACCATCCATTATTCGTAGCAAAGTAGTTTTTCCACATCCTGATGGCCCTAGCAAACCAAGTAATTCCCCATGCTTCAAGGTTAAGCTTACATCATTTAAAACTAAGACATTTCCTCTATCTGTTCGGCTGTCATAAGTTTTGGTAATGTTTTTAAGTTGAAGAATTACTGAATGTTCCATATTATTTTTGAGGATAATCAAAGTGATATCCTCAGCAGTTTGAAAAGTATCTTATGTTTGAGTCTTTATGTAGGAATTGTTCTCAATTAAAGTTTAACTCATTCACTGCTGTTAATATTTACTTCCTTAAAACAAACTGTATCGCTGCAACAAAGTATCAACGAGTTTGGGTAAGGTTTTAGCCAATTGGTTGCCATTAGCAAAGCTTAGTTGTTTGTAACCAACCATGTCAAAGGGTAGTGTTCCTTCTAAATCAGACCGCTCCATATTGACTAGTAAAATTTGTCCGTTGTCCTTATTTTGGATACCATAACCCAACTCAACACAAACATTAGGGTCTATTTATAAACTAGACTGCTCTTTGACTGCAAAGGTGCTGATAGGAGTCACATCTGCTATTACCAACAGACTTTTATTTATCTTTTGAAATTGGCTATTACTGATTCGTAGAGGAGATTTAGGAGAGCGTGGTGTAGTCTCTAAAGATATAGGAATTCGCGATCGCTCTGCTATTTTGTCAATAATATTATTTAAAGTATTGGTAATGGCTTCGTTAGCTGGTTGGTAATGACTTTGAGGGCAATAGTAAATAATTGGTTCTAAACCAGAAGTACTAATACACTTGGTAAAATATATCTCTTGAGATACCAGGTCGATATTAGAAACTACGTAACTACCGCTTCCTTGGATATAAAATTCGATTGTTCTGCCTGCTAAATAAAGCTCAAACCAGTCGGAACTTTCTACTTCCAAGCGATCGTCCAAAAAGTCTGCCCGCAAACCTGTTTTTAACAAGCTGTTTCTGCTTAAACGTAGAGTACAAGGCTTCTGTATAACTTGTTTAATTGGTTCGTATTGTTCTAAATACCAAGCTTTTAACGCGATAATTGCCACAATTGTCTGCACATAGAAAAAAGACTTCTAAATTCTAGTTTACCTTAGCAATACGCGCTAACATCTTCTCCACAAACATCCGCTAAGTAGCAAATAGCGCGAAAGCGTAAAGAGATTATCTCGTTGTAAAGAGGATTTATCTTACACATAGGAGGTATTCTCAAGACAATACGTCCCAAAAACTTAACTTCCCGCTCAAATGGACACTGGCTGGGAATTGATTTGCAAATACGATGAGCAATAACACTATTTTTGACTTCAATATTGTCTAACCATTTACGTAATGGAGCAAAAATATCGATTTTAGATTTGATTAAATGTGTTGCGTTCATGATTAACTCCTGACTCAGATAAGTTTGTTTGTTAATAAGACATCAAGCTGATTTAACTATCTCCTTTCATATACTTATGTTGGAAAATATTACTTTATGCTTTTATTGTCTGTGCGATGCTAAGTAACCAGCAATAAACTCTTCTAATAAATGATTCGGATCACATCTAAAACAATTTATTTTTGGCTCGACTAATACTAACTTCTTTGATATCATCCTGCACGATTTTGCAATTGTTATGCATGAGCAGAATCACCTAATTTTTATGAAGATAGTCTGAAGATGTAGTTAAGATTTTGTAAATAGAAAACCAGTAACTTGTTGCTCATTATTAATCGAAATATTCTGCCAATCTTTTGTAACAGATAAAAGTTGAACAGTTTGTTATCTTTGTAACAGTTGTATTTTTTATGTTTATACATGTAGCTATAAATACTTATTGTTTAGTCATTTTGATCCTGGATATAAAAGTCAATTGAATAAGCAATTTTTACTACTATAAAAATTATGTATTGAGTGTTACTAAATTTGTTGAAAGTACCTTTAAAAATTGCAGTAATTACTATTAAATTAAACCTGTAGGACAAAACACTTACTGCTGTCTGCTGTTTGGTCGCTAAAATAAGGATATAATTTGCTACTAAAGCCTTAAAAAATTTTGTTTATATGAGTAATCCTGTCACAGATGCCTTCTTTTTCGGCAGAGCACTAGCCGAAGTCTTCAGCGAAAAGCTAGAAGAATCTTTCACCAATGCAATGAGCGACCTAGGAAAATTTGATGCCGAACAAAGAGAAAACCTGAGAAAATTTGTTGAAGAAGTGGAATTGCGTGCCGAACGAGCCGCAGGTAACTCTACTGCAAGCAATGTTAGTGCCAACGGTAGTACCACTACCACTACCGCTACTACAGCTACCACTAGTGTAGATATTAACATTCACTCAGATGACTTACAGGCGATGTTAGACAGCTTGAGAGCTGAAATTGCTACTCTTCGAGCAGAGTTAAGAAAATATCAAGATTGAACATTAATTTTTTAATTAAGCAGATTGACGATGCTGCGATCTGCTTTGATTCTTGGTTAGTTGAATCAAACTTGCTCCAATATCAGCATGTACTAATGTAATAACATTCTGTACATAAAGTTTTTTTTGACAATAAGTCGCTAATATTTAAGTTAGTTAATTAAACTTAACCAAATAAAATCCTACTTTAATATCTGTTAAGAAACTCTGTGTCTCCTGCCTTTCCCAATCAAACCTCCGTTATTTACGAGTCCAGTAAGTCTGACCCATCTCCAATTTCTGGAGCTGTTGTCACCTCGACATCTAAGCCAGAAAAAGCTGGATTGGTGGTGTCAAAAAAATCTTATCGTTGGAATCGTCGTGAATATTCGCGGAATCGTCGTCGAATAGATATTTGGCTTTTTGTCTTTTCTTTTCTATTCAGAAACTGGCTGAATAATCGTAAGTGGACTTACAGGGGTAAATTTACGCCAGAAAAGCAAGGGATCAGACGCAGGGCACAGGCTATCTGGATTAGAGAGAATTTCTTGGAATTAGGTCCT
>CAKZYI010000474.1 GCA_937884735.1 uncultured Pleurocapsa sp. | reverse complement strand
TTTAAGTAGCTCACACACAACAAAACCCAACAAACGAATGAAACCAAAGAGAAAAACGAAAAATCCAATATAGAGCAGTCAAACCAATTAAGGTTAATGGTGTTCCCCATACTGATAGCAGAGACAACATGGACAACAACATCCACAATGAACTAAGGACTAAATAATAACTAGCCCCCATAACCAAATAATTATCAGGAAATAAACTACGATAAAAACCAAACCACAAACTAAATACTGCCAGGAGAAAGCTAGTCAACATCCCCCATCCAAAAAGAGAAATGCAGGTTCTTTTTGCCTGTTGGGATAAATCCAAGCCCAAATAAAATTCTCCTCTTCTTGCGATCGCCTGTACAAAACCGCCACTGGTAATCAAACTAGCCAAGGTAGCGATGGTAAACAATGCAGCTAGCTGGGGCGGAATAAATTTCCAAGTGTCACTAGCTTTTATATTACTTAAAGCTAAAAGAGATATTAGAGGAATTGCATAAACAAAACTGCGGGAAAACTGCTCGACAAAAGCATAGACTTCAGATATTGCACTAGCTTTCCAATTAATATGGGGCTTAGTCTCTGAAGTGACTGGTGTAGGATTATTTTGTTGGTAAATATATTCTCCAATCTCCAAAGCATCTTGAAAATTAAATTCTGCTTGGATAATGCGATCGGTATACCCCAAAGACTCGACAATTGCCGTAGCTTGCCAACAATCTACTAGTTTGGGACTAACTGTTTCTACTTGAGCAATTAATTCGGAAAGTTTTTGATCGTCAGTCATGGGTCATGGGTCATAGGATAATGTCCATTACCAATATGGCATCGCTAATTAGAAATAGTCACTGTTGTCGCTACACAAAGTACCACCAAAATTATCTCGATTGTTTGTCTTTGGTTACAAAATATTTGGCAATGCCATAGTTGATTGCCGTTAAATGGGATTAAGATGAGTATATATTTTTAGAAGCTTGTGGCTAAAGGCTTAGAGCTTAGAATTACTATATGAAACGTCTTTACCGACCAATATTAATCGCGATCGCAATTATTTTCAGTTTATGGCTGATCTTTGAGGGATCGGCGCGGTTATTTGCCGAGATACTTTGGTTTATCGAAGTAGATTATCTTTCGGCATTTGTAACTCGTCGTGTTAGCCAATATGGTTTGTGGTTATTAGTTTTTCTGATATCTGGATCTTTTATTGGAGTTAATCTTTGGTTGGCAGAGGGTTGGCAATGGCAGTGGCTACCCAAAGATAATTGGTATGATGCGGGAATTCCCTATTTGCCTAAGGATAAGCAGTTACTTGTTTCTAGTGCCACAAAAATAAGACTGGGCAAAGAGTTGGCTCCTCGGCGTTATCCCAGTCAGCAAACCTATTCCCCTCGTTTGAAGTTGCCTTTATTATTGTTGAGTGCGATCGCTTTATCTGTAGCCATTACTTTTATTTTGCTCCACTATACAGGGGTTGCATTGGCTGTTTGGCAAACCAGCTACCAGTTACCCAAGATTCCTCTCAGTTTTAAGCCTGCTTTAGATGGTTTTAATCTCAGTGCTTTTTTGTGGCGTTATATTTATCAGGTGTCCATCGCAGGTATATGGGTAACACTATTATTATTAAAACCAAAAATTAGTATTAAAGCGATCGCTAGTTTAATTGGTCTAGCTTTTGGTTTTATTGCTGCGGGAAATTGGGCAATAATTTTAAGATTTTTGAGTCCTACGAATTTCGATTATGTAGATCCGCAGTTTAAACAGGATATTAGCTTTTATATTTTTGGTTTACCTTTGTGGCAGCTAATTGAAACCTGGTTAATGGGTTTATCTTGGACTGCTTTAATATCTTGCACCCTATATTATTTGTTATCAGGAAATAGTTTATCCGAAGGGCGTTTCCCTGGCTTTTCTAAAGTACAACTCCGTCATCTTTCCTTTTTGGGTGCGGTAGTAATGATCGCCTTGGCTATGCAGCATTGGCTCAATCGTTTTGATTTGCTATATAGTTCTCGTGGTGTAGTTTATGGTGCGGGATATACCAATATCAAAGTTCAATTACCGATTGAAGTATGCTTAACAATTGTTGCGCTGATCAGTGCTATCTGGCTATTTTATAAAGGTTTTACTGGCTATCACAATCTCGGCAGTAACTATAAAGGAGGTAACTTCCCCAACGTTTTGTCTGGCAATATTAAGCTGCAAAGGCATAAAATCAAAAAAATTGTCTTTTTGATACTGCCTTTTACAGTTTATTTATTAATATTTTCCCTCAGTAATTTATTTAGTGCGACGATACAGCGTTTGATAGTGCAGCCCAATGAATTAGTCAAAGAAAGACCTTATATCGGGCGCAGCATTACCATGACTCGTAGGGCATTTAACTTAGACAACATTGAAGCACAGACTTTTAATCCCAGGGGACAACTAACCGCAACCGATATTGAAAACAATGACTCGACAATCAAAAATATTCGTTTGTGGGATACTCGCCCCATTTTGCAAACCAATCGGCAACTACAGCAAATTCGCCCTTACTATCAATTCCACGATGCAGACATAGATCGTTATCTATTAAGCCCAGAAGGTACAGTCGAAAATGGTGATAAACAACAGGTAATTATTTCAGCCAGAGAATTAGACTACAGTCAGGTAATTGATATTGCCAAAACTTGGGTCAATAAACATCTAATCTATACTCATGGCTACGGTTTTACTCTCTCCCCCGTAAACCGAGTAGCAGAAGGTGGCTTACCTTATTATTACGTCAAAGATATTGGTGCTGGAAGTAAAGAAGCAGGCAC
>CAKZYI010000473.1 GCA_937884735.1 uncultured Pleurocapsa sp. | reverse complement strand
GACTATTTTTGCTTCCAAGGGTTTGGAGTGGGGTTTAGTCATTGTGGCAGATTTTAGTAAAGAGCGTCCAAAAAACTATCCCCCAGTATATTTCGATCCGAACTTGGGAGTGGCGGTCAAAAATAAAGACTCCTTGGGAAAAATTCAAAAACCAGTGCTGTATAGCTGGTTAGAATACGAGCAGAATAAAAAAGAAAGAGCCGAAGCATATCGAGTATTATACGTAGCGTTAACTAGGGCGAGAGACTATTTATGGTTGAGTGCCGCCGAACCCTACAAGGGAGAATTAAATCGCTTACAGCGAGGTTTAACTGCTGCCAACATTCCCACCTTTACCATTCCCTACACAGACGCTAAAGCCTTACCTCCCATACCCCAAACTCCTGCCATTTTAAACCAGCTACCACCTCTATTATTAAACTCTGTAGGTTCGGGCTTATCCGAACTTCCCGTTACAGCCTTAACCGACTATGCCCGATGTCCCCAAAGATTTAAACTCCACTTTATTGATGGACATCCAGGCTTAGGGGAAGGGAGAGCGTCAGGGATGCAAATCGGTACATTAGTACACAAAGCCTTAGAAAACAATATTACCCAGGCTAAAGATTTAATCCCCTTTGCCGAAGGAGAATGGTCAGAATCAGTATTTGTAGATGCGATCGCTTTAGCCCAAAGATTCTTTCAACTACCCCTATATCAGCACTTTAGACAAACTGCGATCGCCAAAGAACAACAGATTGGTTTAAAGTTGGGCAACATTACTTTTAATGGGGTAATCGATTTGGTAGGAAATAATTGGATACTAGACTATAAAAGCGATCGCACTATTCAACCCGCAGATCATCGTTTTCAACTGTGGGTATACGCTCAAGCGTTAGGCTACAACAACGCACATATCGCCTATCTGCGTCACGATGTTATTCATAGCTTTGATGAAACAGAACTAAATGCGATCGCATCTGAAACAAATAACCTCGCCCAAAAAATATGTCGGGGTAACTACACTGCTACCCCGACTATGGAAAAATGCGCTTTTTGCCCTTACATCGCTTTCTGTAACGATGCCATGATTTAAATAGTTATCAATTGTCTATTGAATTACGCTTCATCATAAGCTTCAATATCCAACAGATGAATATAGGGTTGAGCTAACTCTTCTTTTTGAAAAGCGATCGCCCTGAGCAAATGCCAGTCTTCTAAAGCTTCAAAAGGGGTATTGTACTCATCCTGCTCTAAACGGCTAGCAATAATAGCTACGTCTTCTGCTGTCATTTCAACAATGTCTTGTTTAGTCAACTTTAAAGTAGTCATTAGCTCTATGTCCCTAGTAAGTTAGATAACCGATTGGACTGTTGGTTAAATTCTAACTCACTTTGTTCCAGGATGTTGTATAACTATTAACTATTAATAATTTACAGCGGTTTTTGTTTGGTTCTAGTACATTTTATAGTTATTAAAGGTTAGGTAATAAAGAAGAAATTATAATTTCTTTTAATACTTTATTAATGATGATTGTGTTTTTTAAGTATAAATTAATCCCAAAGGCGATCGCTTTGAATCGAGAATGAGATACTTTAAACTAATTAAAGTAAAACATAAATGTAACAAGATAATATTCTAATATTCGTCTTTGTCCTACATTTTTTTAAAGCTCGAAAGTATCCATCTAGATTAGTACTAACGCAACCACAATGTCTCAAACCAAGATAGCTATAATTACGGGAATCACTGGACAAGATGGCTCTTATTTAAGTGAATTTTTGCTATCACAAAATTACGAAGTACACGGTATTATTCGCCGAACTTCTACCTTCAATACAGATCGCATCGATCACATGTATGTAGATCCTCACAGCCCAGATGCCAAATTGTTTTTGCACTATGGAGATCTTACCGACGGGACTACTTTAAGAAGAATTTTAGAGGAAGTAAAACCAATCGAAATTTACAATCTCGGCTCACAGTCTCACGTGAGAGTCAGCTTCGATTCTCCTGAATATACAGTAGATTCTGTAGGTATGGGAACACTGCGTTTATTAGAGGCTGTTCGAGATTATCAGCAACGAACGGGAATTGAAGTTAAATTTTACCAGGCTGGTTCATCAGAAATGTTTGGCAAAGTGCAGGCTGTACCCCAAAGCGAAACCACTCCTTTTTACCCCCGCAGCCCTTATGCCTGTGCTAAAGTCTATGCTCATTGGCAAACTATCAACTACCGCGAGTCTTACGACTTGTTTGCTTGTAACGGCATTTTATTTAATCACGAATCCCCTCGTCGTGGAGAAACTTTTGTCACCCGAAAGATTACTAGGGCTGTTGCGAGAATTGTTGCAGGACAGCAGAAAAAGCTGTTTTTAGGCAATCTAGATGCAAAAAGAGATTGGGGATACGCTAAAGACTATGTTAAAGCAATGTGGCTGATGCTTCAACAAGATCGACCCGATGATTATGTTGTTGCCACAGGAGAAACTCATTCAATCAAAGATTTTTTAGAGCTTGCTTTTAGCCATGTAAATCTTGATTGGCAAGACTATGTAGCCTTTGATGAACGCTATCTACGTCCCACCGAAGTTGACCTATTGATCGGAGATCCTGCCAAATCTGAGGAAAAACTAGGCTGGAAAAGATCGGTGGATTTCCCAGGCTTAGTCCAGCTTATGGTCAATGCCGATTTAGCTGCGGTTGGCATTTCTAATGGAAACCAAGACGGCTCAGAAGATTTTGCTGTTATGAACCGAAGTTCTGCTGCAACGGTAGATTAAACAAGACAAATCTTGTCTGTGGACTGTTTTGTGGACTAAGATAAGATTTGTATGCCTTGAGTAATTGCGATCGCATTGTTTGAAAAAAACTGAGTAGCTAGTTAAGAAATACATACAACTAACTACTCAGTAAACAAGTAAGATATTGATTCAAAGTTTATACTTTAGTATTTATTGATAAATCTAAAGCACAACACTCTCACCTAACCTACATAATTTCAAATTCTCCATCTTCATTCATTCCCATATCCAAATCAGCAGTACTGTCTAAATTCTAGAGAATGACAACAATGTCACCATTGACGGATAAATGACCAGTTCCACTGTCTAATTCCACTTCATCATCACTACTCAAGCCTTTAATAACTAGGCTGTCCTCGTCAATTGTAAAATCTTGTACTCTGTTGATGAATCTAGAATCTAGCTTCTCAGCTGAAAATTCAAATACATCGTTTCCTTCACCACCGAATAGCACATCATTACCTACGCTACCCATAACGGTGTCGTCACCTTTACC
>CAKZYI010000472.1 GCA_937884735.1 uncultured Pleurocapsa sp. | reverse complement strand
GGTAGAAGTTGCAGCACAGCTTTTGCGTCCCTGGCCCTTAAAGTTTATTTTTGATTACGTAATACTTGCTGACGCTGACACTCCTGCTATCAGGTTTCCTATGTTGTCGGAAGCGAATCCGATGACGCTATTATTCGTCTTTTCTGTTGGCATCGTTGGTGTTTCGGGCTTGCGGGCTATAGCTGCTTACACAAGCCTGGTAGCAATGTCTTTGGCTGCTTCTAAAATTGTGGCTGAAATTCGCGCGAGGCTTTACACTCATCTACAAAGTCTTTCCCTCTCTTTTTATCATCGAGTCAAAAGTGGCGATCTAATTACTCGTATTACGAGCGATATCGATAAGCTGCGGGATGTTACAGTGATGGCTGTTTTCCCCTTAATTGTCGAAATGCTGACCCTGATTAGTATGGTGGGTCTGATGTTTTGGCTGAATTGGGAATTGGCTTTGATTGGCTTGGCGGTATTTCCTTTGTTTTTACTATCAACCATCAAAATACCCAAGCGTAACAATTTAGTGGCGCGCAAACAGAGACAGCAAGAAGAAGCAATGGCTGCTACCGCAGCAGAGGCAATTGGTGCGATGAAGGTAGTTCAAGCACTTTCACTAGAACGAATGCTGCAACGGATGTTTGCTAGTCCCAACCGTAAGAGTCTTGAAGATAGTGCCAAAACTCAACAGTTGTCAGCGGGTCTTCAGCGCACCATCGAAATTTTAGTAGCGATCGCTACAGCTTTTGTTATGTGGCGAGGGGTTCAGTTAGTGCTGGTAGGTGCAGTTACTCCAGGAGACTTATTGGTCTTTGTCAACTATCTCAAGTCAGCTTTCAAACCGACTCGGCAATTAGCCAAGCACGTAGCCAAGATCTCGAAAGCAACGGCATCGGGAGAAAGAATCGTCGATCTATTAGATATTGTTCCCGCAATTCGCGATCGCAAAAACGCTATTAAAGCACCAATGCTTAACGGCGAAGTGGAATTCAAGCGTGTTTCTTTTGGTTATACCTCAGACAAAATTATCCTCGAAAACCTCAGCTTTCGAGTTAATCCAGGTCAGAGAGTTGCACTAGTTGGGCCATCGGGGGGCGGTAAGTCAACTCTAGTTAGTTTGCTCTTGAGGCTTTCCGATCCTAAGTCGGGTCAAATTCTAATTGACGGTCGCGACATTAAAACCTACAAGCTGAAATCTTTACGTCGTCAAGTTTCCATCGTCTTGCAGGATAGCGTCTTATTTGGAGTTAGCGTAGAAGATAATATTGCCTACGGTGCATTAGGAGCAAGCGACCGCGAAATTAAAGCTGCTGCTCGTTTAGCCAATGCCCATAATTTTATTATGGCACTGCCTCAAGGCTACGACACTATTTTAAGCGAACGAGGTTCGACTCTTTCAGGCGGTCAACGTCAGAGAATTGCGATCGCCCGTGCAGCAGTGCGTCAAGCCCCAATCGTCATCTTAGATGAACCTACTGTAGGTTTGGACAACCATAGCGAACAGGCTGTTACCGAAGCTTTGAACCGTTTAACCGCCAACTGTACGACCTTTCTCATCACACACGACCTCAGATCTGCCGAAAATGCCGAGCGCATCTTCTACATCGAAAACGGCACGATTTTAGAACAAGGGACGCACTCTGAGTTAATGCAGCTAAGTAAAAGATATTCGGCTCTCTATCAACTTCAGGGAGCGATAAACAGTAAACAGTAAACAATCTTAAGTAGCCTAGGAATTAACTATTAACTTTATTGATACCGATGAACAATCCACTAGTTACGATTATTGTTGTACCGCGAGAACGTTATCAATTCGCTCGCGAATCTCTGGAAAGTCTTTATGAAAATACTACTTTTCTTTTCGACTTGGTTTATGTAGATAATAATTCTCCTGCCAAGTTAAGACGTTACTTAGAGATACAGGCAGAGGTAAAGGGGTTTAAGCTAATTAGCAGCGATCGCTATCTTTCTCCCAATCAAGCCCGCAATCTTGGTCTAGCTCACGTCAGTAGCAAGTATGTGCTTTTTGTGGACAATGACGTTATTTTTGCTCCCAACTGGCTTACGCCGTTAATAGGCTGTGCCGAAGCTACGGAAGCTACGGTAGTCGGTTCGCTGGTGTGCCAGTATCAGCCTTTCCATGAAATCGTTCACTGTGCTGGGGGAGAATATATGACTGCATAGGAATATGGCGAGATTACTCTGGGTATGACCAGACCTGGCGATTGCGAAGCTAGCCGTAGGCATCGCTCTAAGTGGCGGATCGAAGAAAAAACTCCCTACCAAAATCAACGGATTGAGGAAGTAAGCGATCGCCTGAAGCGAGAACCTACTAGTTTTGTTGAGTTTCATTCAATGTTAGTGCGTACTGAAATCTTTGAAGAGATCGGAATGCTCGACGAAAGATTCTGCTGCACTAAAGAATATATTGACTTCTGCATGAACGTCACCAGTGCGTGAGGATCGATCTATCTCGAACCAGACTCTTTTGTTACCTTTCGCACCCATCTCCCTGCGCCTGCTTTAAACTGGTCGGATTTACCTTACTTTATGTTGCGTTGGAG
>CAKZYI010000471.1 GCA_937884735.1 uncultured Pleurocapsa sp. | reverse complement strand
AGGACAAAAGACAGTTATAACCAATCATTCTCTAGTTTCAAATAGGATTGCTATAGGTAGGTTTTGAATAATGATTGCTCAAGATCGCAAGATCCCTACTTCTTTATGACATAAAACCGAACCTTGCATTCAAAGATTTATCCTACACTTATTAGTGTGAGTAAAAAATACAACGAATAACTCACAAACTGATTTAAATTAATAGCAAGTTTATCTAGTAAACCGAGTTTTGGAGGTATTAACTATGTCTTTGATTCGTTGGAAACCTTTTGCTGAAATTGACAGTTTGCAAAGAGAAATGAATAGCTTATTTGATAGCATCGTTCCTACAAATTCAGATGTTAAAAATTCAGGCTTTATTCCCGCTGCGGAGATGTCAGAAAACACCGATGCAGTTCATCTAAAATTAGAAGTTCCTGGGTTAGATGCTAAGGATATTGATATTCAGGTTGCAGCTGAATCTGTAGCTATAAGTGGCGAGCGTAGAACAGAAATCAAAACAGAATCCGATGGCATGACCAGAAGCGAATTTCGCTATGGCAGTTTTCGGCGTGTAATTCCTTTACCCGCCAGAGTAAAAAATACCGAAGTCAATGCAGAATATAAAGATGGTATTTTGAACTTAACTTTACCAAAAGCAGAAGAAGAAAAAAACAAAGTAGTCAAAGTCAATCTTGGCTAAGATTGCTATTTACAATTCCTTCTAATTTGCCAAATATGCAATCTTTAAATAGTGCAGGTTAGAAGTAAACAATGGGTTTCTATAACTATATGTTTTAGTCAATAGAAACCCAGTTTATTTAATACTAAGAGTGTTGCGATATTTAGGAGGTGAAAAGTTAGGTGGCTGCAACTGATTTTAAAGATTACTATCAGATTTTGGGAGTAAGTAAAGATGCATCTCAAGATGAAATCAAAAAAGCCTACCGTAAATTAGCGAGAAAATATCATCCCGATCTCAATCAAGGAGATACACAAGCCGAACAGCGTTTTAAGGAAGTTAACGAAGCTCAAGAAATATTATCTGACCCTGAAAAACGGAATAAATACGATCGCTATGGTCAATATTGGCAACAAGCTGCTAATGGAACACCCTCAGACGTGGGTGTTGGGATGGATTTTGAACAGTATGGTGGTTTTGAAGACTTTATCAATGAGTTACTAGGGCGTTTTGGCGGCATCCCTAGAGATATGGGGGTCAATCAAGCCTATGGTTATCAAACCAGTAGCTTTAATGGCTTTGGTAATAGAGAATTTACCAATATGCCCGTTAGGGATAGCGAAGCAGCAATTAGTCTGACATTCTCAGAGGCTTTTCACGGTACCCTAAAGCATCTTCAGCTAGGTAATGAAACCATTAAAGTTCGTATTCCTCCTGGTGCTAAATCTGGAAGTCGCATCAAACTCAAAGGCAAAGGACAAAATAATCCCTACAGTCAAAAACGGGGGGATTTATATTTAAATGTTCGTCTTATCCCCCACTCTGTATTTCGGTTTCAAGGAGACAATATTACCTGCGAAATTCCTATAACTCCAGCAGAAGCAGTTTTGGGTACAGAAATAAATATTCCCACTCCTGATGGTAGTGTCTCGATGAAAGTTCCTCCTGGAATAAATTCAGGACAGTCTTTGCGTTTGAAAAACAAGGGTTGGAAAACTCCTAGTGGTAAGCGTAGCGATCAAATTGTTAAGCTAAAAATCGTTACACCCCAAAAATTGACTTCGACAGAGAAAAAATACTATGAAAAATTACTTCAAGTAAATAGTTTTAATCCTCGTCAAAGTATTGAAAATACCAAGCTTTAATTATCTTAATTTTGGAGAAACAATTATGAGTACAGAGAATAGTCTAACTGATATAGTTCGCGTAAGTCCTCAAACCAACGACCTTGTGGAAAGAGAAATGGCGGGACAAAACGATCAAATTAAAGCAGAAACTAAAGCTTTAGTTGAAGCAATCAAAACTAGAGCGCAATCGGAAATAGAAAATGCTCAAACTATTTCTCAAGATGCTTACCTAAATGCTATTCGTAGTGCGCGAGAAGCAGTAGAGCAAAACCAACTTTTAGACCCCAAAAGAATTGAACATTCAGTAATAATGATTCAAAGAGATGCGGAGGCAAATTGGCAAAAAACCGTGGACGAAATAACTAGTTTGGGAGATCGCTTACAAGAAGCCGCTCAAGCGGCATGGGATATTTTAATGGGTCAAGACAATTCTGGAGTCAAATAAATTAAGGGACTATATCCATAGTTTAGAACCAAAAAAAATAGGGCAAAATAGATTAACTATTTACTATGTATTACCAGATATAGCCTATAACTTTGAGAGGTCGCGCACAACAAGGCTTTCTCAAAGTTTTTTTATGGGTAAGATAAATATATATAATCCCTATGACATGGATGCTTTGATACCAACCCAAAAACGATCGCTTTTCTGTTGGCAAACGTAACATTTAAAGTTTAGATTGCCGAAACTTGTTAAACTAATCAATGTCTTACTTCGTTTCTCCTCCAACATCTTGTAAGGACATAGTTGGAAGAGAAGCCATTTTTTGTTATTTGCTTTCCTTTTAAGGAAGTCAAATCGTTTATGGAATAAGAGTTTGTGCGTTAATTACGGATTCAATATATATATTTAAAATCAGCAATGACCATATTGGCGTTGGGGTTTTAGAAATTTTTTTAGATAATTATGTCAATTATTCACGGCAGTTGGATTGTTAATTCAGGTCAAAATTATTTTTTTATATGGGGCGAAACTTGGCGATCTCTGGTTAATCAAAAGTTTACCCTCAATAAGTCTGGGGATTTTGTTCATCCTTTTGATTTGTCTCAAAAAGAATTTTTAGATCTGTGCAATAGTCATGAATTAGACATTGCAGATTTACTAAATAAAAGCAGGTGGCAGAGTCAATTGGTGGGTATGCCCACTATCGTTACAGGGAAAGATGAGGCTAAAAAGATTCAGCCTGTTTTTGCGGGAGATATTGTTAAATCAGAAGCTAGTCTAGACCTGTATTTATGGGAGGTTAAAGGATTCAAATTAACCCCTTCTCAAGCAGTTAAATTATTACAAATTTTATCTTTTAACTCTTTACAGGCAAATACCCAATATTTAGCAGGAGATATTTGCTATTGGGCGCATATTTATCGCTGGGTACTAGATCTGATTGTCCGTCAAAAGTTTATACCAGGAATTGAAGTCAAAACAGGCAAAAAAAACCCATCTAGGGCAGTTTGGCAACCAATTATCGATAGCGAAGTAGATCGGGTGCGATTAGCCAAATTTACTCAAGCTGTTCCTGAAGCCTGTCTTGCTTATTTAGATGCAGAAGACTCCGAAGCAGATACTACTGATGAAGAATTATTACTGCGATCGCTAGGAATTATTTTAGATGAAAGACTACGCACCTGGGTTAATTACCAGCCAAACACGGCTAAAGAAACCATTGTTCAGCCTTTGTTAGAGTCCCTAGCTGAGTCGCCCAAATTGGCAGCAGATAATCGGACTGTCAAACGTCTAAGTGATGCTTTATATAACTGGACGTTGCCGATTAGTGAATATATAGTCAGCCCTCAAAATAATAATTTGGGGCAAAATCGCTATCGAGTCTGTTTTGTTCTCACTCCACCCAAAGAAACTCAAGCAAATGAAGAGCAAAGTGATTGGTCTTTAGACTACTATTTACAAGCATTGGACGATGCTGACTTTATTATTCATGGAGGATTGGTGTGGCAGTGTTCTCAAGAGTTTTTAAATATAGGCGATCGCACTATCGAAAATCCCCAGGAAACCCTCTTGAAAGGCTTGGGGTTGGCGACTCGCATATATAGTCCAATTGCCAATAGCTTAGAACAAGTACGCCCATTAGCAGCAATAACAATACAATTAAAGTTTTCGAATTTAATCGGGCCACAGCATGGCAAATTAAAGG
>CAKZYI010000470.1 GCA_937884735.1 uncultured Pleurocapsa sp. | reverse complement strand
TACGGGAGTTTTACGGAGATAGGAGTTTATTTTAAGTAACAGTAAGTATATTGGATTCACTTAAATATTCGTTTCACTACGAAAAATCAATTAATTACTAATCTCTACCCGTACTTTCATATTGGTTAATCCTGCAACTTTCTGACTATCTTCAGAATCAATGCGGATTTTTACCTCCACAATTCGAGAGTTTTCATCTTGGGTAGGATCTTGGGATGATTCGGATAATTTTTTCCCTCCCACCTGCAAGCCCAGATGCTCGACTGTTCCCTGTAGTTTTCCTTCAAATCCGCCATACTCACTGCTAATTACCGCAGATTGTCCTATTTTTACCTTGCTAATGTCAGTTTCATAAACTTCCGCAATAGCATACATTTCCTCTGTGCGTCCCAATTCTACAATTCCCTGTTGAGTATTTACCTGTTCCCCTACACGGGTATTAATTCGCAATATCTGACCCGAAATAGGGACTTTGACTTTTGTGTCCTCAAGGTCTGCTTTACGCTGTTCTACGGCGATCGCAGCTCGTTCTAGTTCAATTTCTGTCACCCTCTCATCCACGGGTCTAATTTCTTGCAGTCGAGCCAAATTTTCTTTTTCTTGGGTAATTTCTGACCTAAGACTTTGATTAATATTACTTAGCTGCGCTTTACGCTCATTTAAATTTCCTTGAGCCATATCTAGTCTTTCTTTGGTTTCATCAAAAGCCTGTTGACTAACTGCACCATCCTGTTGCAAGCTTTTGTTGCGATCGTAGGTTAGCTTTGCCTGTCTTAGTTGTGCTTCGCCAGAAGCGATCGCCGCTTTTTTTTCAGCAATTTCATTTCGTAACTGAGACTCCAGACGAGATATATTAGCTCTCTGTGCTGCCAATTCTGCTTGCTTGGTATCCCCTGCCAGAGTTTGCTCTAGTCTTGCTTGTGCTAATTCCACAGATTTTTGAGCCTCTTCTAAATCTCTTTGGCGATTTTCATATCCTTGAAGAATGGCAATAACCTGGTTTTTCTCAACGCGATCGCCTTCTTCTACTAAGATCTGATTGACTCGACTATCTTCAGCGTTTGCTACGGAGAGTTTGATCACTTCTCCCCTGGGAATAAGCTTTCCCAAGGCTACAACTTGTTTGGGTTGTTTTGTTTGATTGTTGGTTTTAGGATTACTATCTTGGGATTGAGCTTGAGAATTAGCATCACAGGCACTAATAGGCAAAACCAGAATCAAGATAATACTACATTTGCTTGCCAAACTCAGCCAATACTTTAACGAGAAAATAGACATGAAAATAAATGTGATTATCTTGAAATAATCGAAGAAAATAGTTTTTATTGATTGGAGTATGTATTGAAATTAGAGCCTATATTTCTTTTGTCAAATAATTTCAAATCTCAAAACAGAATGTTAATTGTGCTTTTATACCGAATGTAAGAACCTATGGTAGCAATTTTATTAACAGACTGCATGTATAGACGTACCAACTTAGATTAGGACAGTACAAAAGTCATTAGTTCGT
>CAKZYI010000469.1 GCA_937884735.1 uncultured Pleurocapsa sp. | reverse complement strand
ACAAAGGTGAACTGCTAGATACGGTAGCTGAAAAGGCCGGTGTTTCGAAGAAAGTTGCAGATGCTGTAGTATCGGCAACCATTGAATCCATTATGGAGGCTGTTTCCAGTGGCGATAAAGTGACCCTAGTGGGGTTCGGTAGTTTTGAACCTCGCGATCGCAAACAGCGGGAAGGTCGCAATCCTAAGACTGGTGAGACCATGACTATCCCAGCAACGACAGTACCTGCATTTTCCGCAGGTAAAGCGTTCAAAGAAAAAGTTGCTGCCTAAGATCAGAATTTTTTGGCGTTGCTAATTTTTGAGATCAACAAATCTGTCAGGTATCCACCAAGTGTGACTCTGCCTAACGGGTCAATTCATCTTCCTAGTTAGCAACAGCAATTCTTTAAATTTGGGTCAAAGCCATTAGGTCTAAACCCAAGTTTCAGTTAGTACGGCGTAGTAGTGCTTGGTCACAGCTACGTCGTTTTACTTTGGTCATGGCTCAAGGGCTAAACATATTGTCTTTAGTCTCGTATGGCAAATGGCTAAATGCATATTTCCAACAAACGAAAGGCTATGGCAACAGCGGTTTGTTGCGTCCATAGCTGTCGTCACCTCAAACGTTCAAGGACTACATGTACCCAGAACTTGGGCGTCAAGCTATAGAATTCTGTCTGGACAATTAGATACAGGTGTTGTTGTGTTTATTTTGTTGGCCGTTATCGTTGGTTGAATTATCAGTGGTTAACAGGGTTGTCACGACGATTTGCAATTAGAGACGAAGCTTAGTTGCCCTTCTAAACTGTCTAAGCTTTGGGGTCCACTTCATGGCTCGTCATAGGTAGGCATCAAGTATCGCTGAAAATCTCTACTTTGAACGATTTGAGATATGGCGAAAAATTAGTGACACTAACAAGATGGCAAAACCTGTTTTGTGGGTCTGGTTAGCGTGTTTGCCTAACAACGATGGATTACAGTAGATTTAGCTGGTCTCAGTGAAACTGAAAATGGTGAACTCAAGATACTCCAAGATTTGTTAGAAAAACTGAACCTCACAGGAGCCATTTTGATCTTGGATGCGGCTCACGCTCAAAAAACTTCACCTTGAGATGCAGGAACACTAGCGCTACGGGGACTAGAACTGACATTGATGGCTTATTCGGTAATCTTTGTTAATTTTCTATCTAGATAATGTGAGAATCTAAGTATGTAAAAGTGTAGCTCTATCGTAAGACTGGCATTATACTACTCACAAAGGTTATCTACAGTCTTATTTCCCTGTACGATGTTTGACGCTTTGCCCTCTTATCAAAAAAAGCTTCATTTAATTCAATTAGTTAATGATCTACCTCTAACACAGTTTGATGAATTGGTTTTTGCTTTAGAGCCTCCACAAAGCATAATTCCAATTAAATCGACTCCCCAGGAAGAACGCGGAGCGGCTCTTTTACATTGGGCTGAGAGTCCAATTGGGCCAGGACTGATAGAGCTTGAACAAATCCTGGAAGATATTGTTGCAGTTCGAAAGCTTTTGAGTGGGTGGATTAATTTAAATATTGAAAGTGCCGAAAATTCGCACCTTATAAAAAGTTTAAAGGACTACCTTAAAAGCTATCGAGAAAGGCATGGAAAAGTTAAAGTTGTATGCGTTTATATGGATGAACCAGTCCCACTGGACAGTATTTATACTACAACAAAAGTTGTAGACCGTTCTGAATCTGAATGCGTTGAATCGATTGAAACTACTAGCAGTTCATTTCACTTCAATCTCAGGCAACGAAAATTCGAGGCCATTCATGAAGAAACCAAGGAAGCTTTCGCTCTTGCTAGTCAAGAGCAGTATCTTATGCTTCTTGGTGCACCTGGAATTGGTAAGTCTACGTTTTTACGTAAGGTAGGGTTAGAATGTCTGAAATGTCGGAATTGGAATTTTTTGGAAGCTTCAGATAACTACGAAGCGGTTAGAAGCAATCTAAATGTATCAAGAAGACATACTTGTATTCCAGTTTTTATAGAACTCAAACAGATTGTTTCTAGTGCAATAACAATTGAAAAATTAATTGTAAGAGAGCTTAGAATTGGTGGTTTTTCTGATCCAAAATCTTTTATGGAACTAGCTTTACAACAGGGAAGACTACTTATTCTGTTTGATGGGCTAGATGAAGTACAAAGTAAACATAAGGACTATACAATAACTGAAATATCCGATTTTGTTGATCAATACAGTCGTAATCGCTTTATCCTGTCTTGCAGATCAGCTGATTATATAGGGGGCTTTTATCGCTTTAAAGATGTCACAGTCGCAGATTTTGAAGATCATCAAATCGAGAGTTTTATCAATAATTGGTTTAATTCTGATGAAGATCAGAGAACTAGAACGGCTAAACGATGTTGGGAATTATTAAATCGACCTGAATATATCGCGACTAAAGAATTGGCTAAAACACCATTATTGCTGACCTTGTTATGTGCAATTTATAATAAAAGACTAGTTTTCCCAAAAAATCGATCTTCAACTTATGGTGCAGCACTGGACGTTGTTTTAAAGGAATGGGCAGCTGAAAAACGTATTCAGCGTGAACCAATATACCAAGAACTAAGTATAGAGTTAGAAAGAGATTTACTTTCTGAAATAGCGTATGAAAATTTCCTAGAGTATGAAACTGATTCTGATACGTTACTGATTAGAAAGAGAAAAGCTGTTGAGCAGATCAGAAAATTTCTGATGAATAACCTTAATGCTCCTAAATATTTAAATGGAGAGAAAGTGTTAGATGAAATTGAAGTTCAACAAGGGATTTTGATTAGACGCTCAAGAGATACTTATTCATTTTCACACTTAACTTTGCAGGAGTATTTGGCTGCTCAGTGGATCGTTGATAATGAAGATGTTATTAACCTAAATAATTCATACCTTACTAATGAACGATGGCGTGAAGTATTTTTACTAGTATCTGGACTACTACCTGGACGAAGAGGGGCTGATAAGCTTCTCATCCCTATGAATAATAAAGCATTAACCTTTGTAAAAAGTAAGAAGGTTTTTGTTCTGTTTAAATGGGCAGAAAAAATTACAGAAAAATCTGCAGGCGAATTTAATTCTGCAGCAAAAAGAATTTTCGCTATTAGTCTACTTATTGAAATTATATTTGGTTTCTCTACAAATAAGAAGCAAATTAAAATGCTAAATCGTATGCGTAGAATTACTTTTGAAAAGCCCAATATATTTGAGAGCATAAATAATGAAGATAGAAATAGTACAGTAGATAGAAATCATGTCAAAAGAGTTCTAAATATTTATGGGTTATGTCGAAATAGAGGGAAAGAATTTAAGGCTATCTGCTCTGAGCTATCTGGGTTAAATGATATTTCAGACTCTCGGTGTGCTGTGATTAAAGATGCACTTCTTGCACGCATTCCAAATCGCGATCTTGGAATTGCTAGTGAATTTAGAGAGTTGAATATTTTGCAAGAAGTTCAGTGGGAGAGATTGATTTCCAGGCTAGTGTTTTTACAGAAATTTGTCTCTAGTCGAGAAAAAAAATATGAAGAACGTGAAAAATATTTGTTTAATAATATTCATAAGATTTGGCTGAGTGAATTAAAGATTACCCTAGATAGGGTGCAGTTATCTGAGCAGGAAGTTGATCAGCTTAGTGAATATATTTACACAAATGAACTTATTCTGCGATGTAAAGAGTCAGCAGTTAAAGTTACTCCTCAAGTGTGGGGGAAAATCGAAAAAACTATGTTTTCAACTATCACGTTTAATAAATCAGGAAATGAGGAATCCCCACCCCAATTAGAGTTCGTGCCTGAGCATAAACTGCTGAATACTTCGCAGTGCACTACCTTACGTAGGACACTTGTTAATCTCGGTGATACGCAATTTAATTCACTTGTTTCTGTTTTGGCACCCCCACCTGGATCTGTATTGAGTGATTCTGCAATTCTCAGCCAAAGAGTAGTTTCATTATTGAATTGGGTTGTTAGAACTGGACCAGGAATATCCGGTCTTAAGGAAGTCATGGATGAGGTGTTTGGACTCCATATTTTTCCAGACAAGATACCACTCCCTGCTCAACTATCATCCGACTCACCACCTCAGTTTTTGTCTACAAAACAGAATTTATCGAGATTTGACAAAGGCCCAGTTCGTATCTTTCTTGCCCATGCCTCAGAAGACAAACCAGCCGTTATTCATTTATACAATCGTCTAAAACAGCAAGGATATGTTCCTTGGTTAGATAGAAAAGACTTAATGCCTGGGCAGCAATGGCGAGTAGAAATCCCTAAAGCAATTCGAACTAGTGATGTTTTTCTTGCCTGTCTGTCGCAACAGTCAGTAGACAAACAGGGGTACATTCAAAGAGAGTTGCGAATGGCTCTAAATGAGTGTGCAGATAGACCACCTGAAACAATTTATCTAATTCCACTGAGATTAGATAACTGTCAAATTCCGGAGCTAAGACAGGAGGAATACGGTGTCAATTTATTAAACTATCAATGGGTTGATTATTTTGAGCCAGATGGATTCAAAAACCTGGTGGAGTCAATTGACCATCACTTTGCAAGTCTGAAAACGGATTAAGAGAATAGTTAGCTAAGGTGCCTTACATCTGGATCAGATTTCAATCACTGAATTTTGCTTTTTGTCACTTACCTTAATGCAGATGACCATAAAAAATGACTATGCTTGCTGTTATGCTCTTCATCAGTTTTTTGGATAGTTTCATTTACTTGTTCGGGTAAAACCCAGTTAAAGAGTATTAAGAGACTTGAAATCCATAACGGAGAGGGGGGGATTCGAACCCCCGATGAACCGAAGCCCATAATAGATTTCG
>CAKZYI010000468.1 GCA_937884735.1 uncultured Pleurocapsa sp. | reverse complement strand
TACCATCCGCATCGCGGTTATATTGCATAAATACCAAGTTATAAAACTCGATAAATCTGCTGTCGTCTTCCAAATCTATATTTTCATCGCCTAATTCTGGATGAAAATCATAATATAACTCCGAACAAGGACCACAAGGACCAGTAGCACCCGACTGCCAAAAGTTATCTTTTTTTCCCATGCGCTGAATACGATTTTCGGCAATACCTATCTTGTCGCGCCAGATAGCAAAAGCCTCGTCATCTTCATTAAATACACTAGGTACTATGCGATCTGCGGGTAATTTATATACTTGCGTTGAAAGTTCCCACGCCCATTCTATAGCCTGTTCCTTAAAATAATCCCCAAAGCTAAAATTGCCCAACATCTCAAAGAAGGTATGATGCCTGGCGGTACGTCCCACATTTTCTATATCATTGGTACGAATACACTTTTGGGAAGTAGTAGCGCGGAGTTGGGGTGCTTTTTGCTGTCCCATAAATATTGCTTTAAAAGGCAGCATTCCCGCAATAGTTAGCATCACTGTAGGATCTTCGGGTATTAATGATGCGCTGGGTAATATCTTGTGCTGTCGGGATTCATAAAATTTGAGGAATTTGTCGCGGATGTCGCTACCGCTAAGGGATGGGAAATCAGCCATAGTAGTTTATTTAATGGTTTTTGTGTATTCTTTTATTTTTGCATTTTTATGGATATGTTGAGTCTCTTCTAAAGCATTTATCTAGCTCCGTGTTTTGGGCAAAGGCGCAAAGAGAAAGAAAATAATTTTTATGAGCATTCATAGAAAAGTAATGAATAAAAATATTTCAATCGCTAATAAGCGAGGATGCGATCGCAATTCTTTGGATTTAATTTTAGATAAATTATAAAAAATTGATGACAAAAAGCGATCGCCACAAACACAACATTTATCTTAACGAAGGGCCGTTCGTCCCTACAGGACAATGATTACTATTTTGTTAGTTTGATTTATAGACCACTACAAAATTGCTCGTTTTCAATGTGAGGAAAAAGTAAGCTAAAAGTAAGTAAATTATTTCTATGTAAGGTAGGCTAACACCTATCTTCTTCTAATTTATATCTAAACTATTTTAATCTAGTACTTGATTGAAATAACTATGAATCAAAAACCAAAAGTAAATAAGATTCTAAAAGCCTTTTGTGATGTAAAGAAAAAGTAGCGTTGCTAATTATTAAGTAAGAGAAAAGTAAGAGTAAACGTTGAAAACAAAATATACTGCTGTATTCTAATTAGCTAATTGCTAATTTAAAAATATCATATTGTATGAAAACAGCCTTTTATGAAAATAGCCCAAAAACTTACTTTAGCTGTATTACTTTGGCTAATTATTATTAATCCTGGCAGTATTAGCAATATTGACACGCAGCGCAGATTACAAATGGCTCATGCTTGGTGGACAGGAGCTGAAGAAACAATTGCCAATGATAAGCTGAATATAAGTATAAACGGCAAAAACTATATTCCTTACGATCTGGGGCAATCAATGATGATGCTACCAGGAGATTGGTTGGGACATAAAATTGGACAAAAAATCGTTGACGATCAAGAACGTCAAAGCCTTGCGGAATTAGTAATCAGTTTTCTGATTTTTTTACCTTTAAGTTTATTAGCTATAATTGAAAGTTTTAGATTTTTAAAACTACTGGGATATTCCGAAAAATTGGCGGCTTTATCAAGTATGATTTTCTTTTTAGGTAGTACTGTATTATTTTATTCAAGTTTTCATCAACAGAATAATCAAATAATATTGCTGGTTTTGTTGAATCTCTCCGCTACGGATACGGTCATTTCAATGTATTTAATTTTATTCTTAAAAAGAAAAGAAAGTTTCTTGTTTTCAGCGGTTTTGCTTTAGGTTTTGCTTTCTTGATCAGAGTAACCAGTGTACTTCATGTAGCAACCGTTTTGGCTTTTTTGGTTGGACTTATTGTGAATCAGCAAGTTCAAGATATTAAAAAAACAGATAGAAAGCGCGCTTTATTATTACCTATTTTATTTAAAGTTACAAATGCTATTATTTGGTGGTTAGTAGGTTTTATACCTTTTATCCTACTCGAAAGATTTTTAACTTTTTTCGATAAGGTAGCTGGTGTGTAACTGCTACATCACTTCACGTACAAACTTTTACTAAATCGTCAGTTGCTAATGCTGGTAACGCAGTTAATGGTATTGTCCAAGGAGAAGATAAAGCAATTCCTTGGCAAGAAATTTTAGATAAACTTCATATAGATAGTTTACTTGCCCCTTTACATTCCCCAGAAAAAAGTATTTTTATCTACGATCCTTTAGTCATTATTTGTCTTATTTTAGCTATAGTTTGTTGGAAATATTTGTCTAATCCAATTAGAATTTTTTTGAGTGTTGGACTAATAAATTTTATTCTTCATTGGGCACTTTACTCTTGGGCTTATGCTTGGGTTTTACACGGGGAGTGGGGAGCAAGATGCCATATCAACTCAATACTTTTATTGTTACTACCACTCATTCCTTTGGTTATTCAAGGAGCAATCAAAAAAGCAAAAAAAAGCTTATTATCTAAAATTTTTAGCTGGATAGCCAAAATCACCATTATTTTTGCCATCTTGGTTCAGTTAGCTTCTATTATTTTACCTCCTGGTTTGGAAGCAACACAGCAAAAGATTGGTGCTGGTTCTTCTCTACGACTAGTACAGAGAATAAAAAATATTGCGTTAGTTGCTAATTACGATCGCTATCCTCATCCTCAAATTAGCCGAACTTTAGCAGAGTCACCAGGATTTGCTCCCAATAATCGAGTAACTTGGGATTTATTTCCTTTTCGTTTTGAAGATCGCGTTAGTAAGGAGTCTTCATTAGCCTCATTAATTCCAATTTTATTTGCCTTATGGCGAATACTTTTTATTTTAGCGATCGCCAGTACGGTTTGGTTATTTGTTAGTTAATTGACCACTCCCAATTATTTCTATATGCTCTTTTTACATATATTCAATGCTATTAATACAAATAATTAAAGTAAAGCGGTTCAAAAAGTATCATATTAAACTTGGTGACCCTATTTTCAAAATGTATAATTTGTGCCAATTAATTTGAAAAAATCAGTATTTTACTAAACGTAGTCATAAAAAATACATTATGCCTAATAAGCTATTAGTACAAAAAATTTGGTTGATTATCGAAGAGCTAGAAGAAGAGGTTTTAAATTTGTCAGATTCTGAACTTATTTATCGAATGCAATCAAAGATTGCAACAGAAGCTGTTTTAGAACGTGAAGAAATTTCTTTTATTTCTGAATATGTTCAATGTCGAATACCTTTAATTCGAGATCTGGTGGAAATTCGTTCAATTAAACTTGGAAAAAGTATTCATTGAGGCAAGACATTTTAGATTTTCAAAAATGCACCTAATTTCTCAATCAGAATTAGACACTAACCCCCAGCAGCTTCTCCAAGGATTGCCTATTAGTTCTCTTAGAAGAAATATATCCTGCCGCCATCACCACCTCATCGTAGGTTTCACCATCTTTGAGATACCCAGGTGGATAATGCTCGATCCACATCACTTTATAAGAAGCAAAACCAAATTTGTAACATACAAGGTTAATTAAGGTCGATGCTTCATCAGTAATCGACCGACCAGGATTATTAGGCAGCTCTGAAACAATAATAACTGCGCGATCAAACGTCACTTTATAAATCCGCAGATGACAATGACAGTTTCCTTTGGCGATTTCAGAATACCAGGTAAACAGCATATCAACGTCTAAGATAGCTGCCGATTCAGAGAAGCTCACTCCTCTCACCTCCTTTGCTGCCTAATTCGCTAAACGCACAATAATTAAGAATGTCACAACGACTTATGCTCACAATATCATCATTTGGGTAATCCTAAATTTACTACCGTTTCATTAGTTTGAGATGAATTAGGCAATTACACTGTCTGAAGAATTGATTCTGCAACTGCTTCATCTGTAATTAATCCATTGATTAGTCTGCTTTTTAACGCGGCAATTATAGCTTCTTGTTTGTGTAAACCCCCTGCAACTCCAATCGTCAGTCGCTGAACGGGCTGTTCGAGGGGAACGCCCGCAATTCTGTTATTAGTGCCCTTGGTTAATAAAGTACCATTCTTGTCGTATGCCCATCCCGCGACTTCTCCAACAGCACCTATTTCCATAAGTTCGGTAATCTCTTTATCGTTGACAAAGCCACTTTCGTGGAGAGGGGCATTCCAGCCGATATCACCAATGCCAACAAAGGTTACTTTTGCCTGATTTACTAAAGATTTGACGGTGATGAACGATTGTTGTGTTTGCAATAGTTTGCGTTCTTTAACACTGGAGGCTACTACTGGAGTCGGTACTGGATATGCTTCAGCACCCGTAAGCTCGCTAAGATGCATCACCACTTCATGACGACCTGCTCGACCATAGTGAGACATATTGCCAATTATCGAAACAATTTTATGCTGAGGCTGATTCATAGAGGGAATTTGCTCGACCATCGCCCGCAACGTGCGACCAGAAGAGAATGCTATGACAGCAGGCGTTTTCGCCATTAAATATGTCTCTAGATTAGCTGCTGCACAAATACCCAGACCTTTACGCAGACCATTTGTACTACCAGGTACTACTTCACAAGTAGACAGTTCAAACTTATCACGCAGAGCTTCAGATAGACCAATGCAGTTACTCAGAGGATGGTTTAATTGAAATTTAATGAGTTTTTCGCTGACTGCCAAAGCGACTAATCGTTGGGCTGCTTGTCGCGATACATTCAGTTTGATAGCAATTTCTTCTTGAGTATTGTCTCCAATGTAGTAGAGCCAAGCTGCGCGGGCTGCTAGATCGAGTTTGTTACCGCGCTGCGTAAAACGGGGTTTTGGCATATTTTCTGTTGTTCAATACTTATATATTACGCCTGATGTGAATTAAAAAATCTTGCAACCCTTTTAAAATACCTTCTCTAAAGATGAGTGAAATTCTCTTGTAAGTCTTCAAAGGAATCTTAAATTTTCTAGTTTTCTTAAAAGCTTAAAAGTTGATAACTGGGAACAAAGCAAATTCACAGCTTATATATATCGTAAGCAAGATTGCACATATTTAAATATATGCTCAACAACTTAAGGTATGCTCAATTTTAGATGGAGCGAATAGAGCAATTAAAAGCAACTGTTTTTTACAACATTAAGTTTAAATCTAACGATATAGATTGCTCCATCCCTTGTTGGAAAGCAACGCTATTTGCCATCTTTCTATATCCAAAGTCCGATCTGCACTAAGCCGATCGCCTGGTATTCTCTCTCTATTGGCTCAGAAAAAAAATGGTGTACACCCGCTTGAGCTAGTAATTTTGTCGGCTTCGTCAAGATCGTATTTGGCGATCGCCAGAATCTATTTACCTTTAAATAAGCAATTGTTTCAAATCGTAAAGCTCTTCTCATAATCATCGTGAAAATGACTATGATTCTGAATACAGAGTATTTATTTAATTTTTGGGCAATTGCTCAAATTCAATCTATTCAAAATAAAAGGAATAAAGCTGTTTATACTCGTTGACTAAATTCAACATTCAATTGGGTTTAAAGGCTTTGTTAAGGAAAAAATTGATATGAATAAAATAAAGACGTTTTTGATTAGCGTCATGCTGATACCGTTATTGCAAGCCTGTAGAGGCGAATCGGAGGCAAAAGACAAAACGCAATTAACTATTGCAACTGTCAATAACGGCGATATGGTGGTCATGCAGGATTTATCGCGCAAGTTTGAAGCCGAGAATCCTGATATAGAGCTGCGCTGGGTAGTCCTAGAAGAAAATATTTTACGTCAACGCACTACTACCGACGTTGCTAGTGGAGGTGGTCAGTTTGATGTCTTAACTATTGGTTCTTATGAGGCACCGATTTGGGCAAAACGAGGTTGGTTGAAGCCACTAGATAATCTACCTGCTGAATATAACGTTGACGATTTGATCGATCCAGTTCGTACTGGTCTTTCCCATGAAGGTTCGCTTTATGCCC
>CAKZYI010000467.1 GCA_937884735.1 uncultured Pleurocapsa sp. | reverse complement strand
ATTCAATTTTTGCTCCTAATTTTCCTGCTGCCGATCGCAAGTTAGCAGTGTCTTCCTGACTCCAATGTCCGCGATAGAGAATAGCCAAACCGCCAATTTTAACCAAAGGTAAGGCATATTCTGCACATACAGCAGCTTTACTAACTGCCCTTACCATAGCAATATCGTAACTTTGGCGATCGCCTGGAATCCTGCCTAATGCTTCGGCGCGGGCGATAATTCCCGTAGCATTGTTTAGACCTAATTTATCGATTGTATCGTTGACAAAGGTAATTTTTTTTCGAGTAGAATCTAGTAGAGTTATCTTCCAATTGGGAAAAGCGATCGCCAGAGGAATTCCAGGAAAACCTGCACCAGTGCCAATATCAATAATTTCTCGCTGCTGTTGGAGATCTTCTGGCTCTAAACCAACTATTCCTGATAAGGAATCCCAAAGATGTTTTTCCCAAAAGTCTTCTGGATTAGTAATGCGAGTCAGATTTTGAATTTTATTCCCTGCTAATATCTCTTGATAAACCTGTTGAAATAGTTGTTCTTGGTTTGCATCGGGTTGCCAATTAAGAGTTTGTTGCCACACTGGGTTCATTTTAGGCAACTGACTGGTTTCGATCTGACTCATAGGCTTCAATGGTTATCTATTCAATGCCACAGGCTCAATAGGTTGGAGATCTCCATGATTAATTGTCCAACAGCGATCGGCTATTTCAATTAACTCTCCTGGATCGTGAGTTACTACCAAGAGTGTCCAGTGTTCTTTTAGCTTGGCTAACAATTTTGCTAGCTGAATTCGCATTGACCAATCCAAACCTGCTGTTGGCTCATCGAGCATCAAAACATTAGGCTGACGAATCAACTGCACAGCTAGGGCTAAACGACGCTGTTGTCCTCCACTAAGAGCATTAGGGGATGTTTTTAGAGATATATGGTCTAATCCTACCTCGCTTAACGCATCTTTGACTCTTTTTATATCTAATTCAGGATGACCCAAGCGTAATTCTTCTAATACTGTGCCACCACAAAAATGACGTTCAGGGAACTGAAATACTAACCCTGCAAGCTGCTGCAATTCTAAATCATTTAGCTGTTTGGTACGCCAAAATATTTCTCCTTTCGTAGGTTCGGCTAATCCTGCTAATATTTCTAGGATCGTAGTTTTGCCCGATCCGCTCGCACCGACAATTAAACCCAACTTTTGCGCGGGAAGCTCTAAATTAACGCTTTTGAGAATTGGCTCAGGAGTAGCAGCGGGATGGTAAACCAAATTTTGCAAACGAAGCATTTTAATCTATGTGGCTAATGTGAATTAACTTCGTTTATCTTAGCTGTTCATTTTTAAATTGATTATTTTACATCAACTTCAAGAGTGTCTAAAATGCACAATTTTGGGGAAGAGGCTCAACAGATTCGAGATCGGCAGCAAATCCTTCAGATAGTGTTGTGGACACAAAACCTGATTCTACTGTTCCTTTTTGAGCAAGGGAACTATAACCATCAGGAGACATGTGTACCCTAACTATTACTTCTTGTTGTGGTTTGATTTTGACAGCCCCTCCTGTCCGCTTAAAAGGCTGTTCGTCTACATGAGTGTGGAGTAAAACGCGACGATATATTAATTCTCCTTTTGGGGTAATAACTTCCCACCAATCAGCATAGCGATCGCAACCAGTGTCGGGACTATCAACCGTAACGGCAAAAGTGTAGCTGTTGTTTTGTCCTGTTACTTCTACTTTTGTCACTTGAGCGATCGCATTATTATCACTCATAATTGTATTTTGGGTAATGGGCAGCATCTGAGATTGACCAGCAGTCGAGCATCCAGAGATCGTCAAAACTAGTATGAGTGCGATCTTAATCATGGCTATTAAACTATAAAATGGAATTTAACAGGCGATCGCCTTCAGGGATAAATGCTTGGTTTTATTATCTCAGTATATGTAATTGATTCTTAGTCAATACTCTTTGTAGATTGATGCGCTGTTGTGGAGTAACTCCACCACCGACAATATCGCAAGCTTTATTGCCCATATTGTCCTTTATCGATAAAGATGCACCGCTACTAACCAAAAGCTCGACTATTTCTATTCTAGAGTTGCCCGTAGCATACATTAATGCTGTTTTACCATCGGATGTCTGAGCATCGATTTTTGCCCCTGCATCAATCAGGTGCATAATAATCTGTAGTTTGTCATTTATGGGTCGAGCATCTCTAATACCCAACATCGCCATCTTCATCAGAGGGGAAATCCCTCTACTATTTTTTAAGTTGGGGTCAGCACCATGAATCAAAAGTAACTTTACAATCTCAGGCATGCACCAAATAATTGCTATCTCTAGAGCAGTACGACCGCACTTATCTCGAACATTGGGGTTAGCACCATATTCCAACAATAGTTGCAAGCATTCTTGCTTTGCCGTAACGTGATGTAAAGTTTTAGGGCGATCGCTGATATTATCTTGGGGTAAAGTAAAATAGCTCTTTTCAAAAATAGAAAATAACAAAGAAATACCAGATTTTTTAGGAAACTCTAAGTTTGGATCGACCCCTTGCTGAAGAAGTTTTTTAACCGCAGAAGTATTGTTAGCTGTGATGGCATTCGCTAACTTTAACTCTTGATTGCGAATTTTTTTAATGGCTCGATTGACAACATTAAAAATAAAAATCGACTGACTCATAATCTTTAATTCAACCTTTGAAAAGCTCAGAGATATTATAAGACAGAATGAATTGTTAAACTTGGACTTATTGTTAATGTAACAGTTTAGACAAACTTAATTATGGTTTAATTCTGCCCTCACGACAATCTTTCAACCATAGCTGAACCCCTCGACCAATAATGCCATTAGTCGTTTCTCTAGGAGGTGCAGGAGGTTTTGTTGCTTGAGCATTGCCAAAACGAGAAAACATCAAAACAGTCTGCCACCCAATTTCGGTTTGGGTTAAAAATAGCCAATGATAGGTTTGAATATTAGTAAGTTTATTGTTGTTATACTGTCTTTCTAAAACAGTAAAAAATACCTGCTGGGGATCTTGATTATCAATAGTATTATATTGAATTCTAGGCAAATCTAAAGGTTCAAACTCAGGTCGGCTAGCGACAATAATAAAATTTCTAATTCCCGCTTTTCTATTTTCTGTTTGAGTCCTCTGAATTACTCTGTTGCTATAGTTGGGTAAATCTTTTAAGAGTAAAGAAGTCAACTTATTTAGATCTTGAGGACAGGTAAAACTATCATCAGCGGATGAGCTTACTTGGCTACCAACCGATTTTATCGGCACAATGAACAATAATATTAGAGCCAGTATAGGCGATCGCCAAATATTCATCATTCTTGATCGCCAAATTGATAATTGAGCACTGTTTGTTAAGAATTTACGATTGATTAAGCAACTAAACGAACAAATTTTTTCTTACCTACCTGTAGAACTTTTCCTTCTAGATCTTCAAGGCTATTTAATGATAGATTAACTTCATTAAGGCGATCGCCTTCTAAACGAACTGCACCACCTTGAATTAGTCTTCTACCGTCTCCACTGCTTTTACACAAGCCGCTTGCTCCCAGAATATAAAACAGTTTGGCAGGAAATTCTACCCCTGACAGGGAGTATTCCGCAATATCTTTTCCTGTAGTGTTTCCCTCAAGCACTATCTGTTCGGCAGTTTGCTTGGCTTGGAGTGCCCCATCTTTGCCGTGGAATTGGGAAGCAACCTCAATTGCCAATAGCTTTTGCGACTCTCTGGGGTTGTCGGGTAAAGAATCCAAATCAATATTGGTCAACAATTCAAAGTAATCATTAAGCAAACTGTCAGGAGTTTTTTCTAATTTGGAGTACATCGATAAAGCATCTTCACTCAGTCCCACATAATTACCCAGAGACTTAGACATTTTTTGCACTCCATCTGTACCTAAAAAAATAGGCAACAGCAAGCCAAACTGGGGAGTATTGTTAAAGTGTCTTTGTAAATCTCTACAAACAGCAATATTAAACTTTTGGTCAGTGCCACCCAATTCAACGTCCGCTTCTACTGCTACAGAATCGTAACCCTGCATCAAGGGATATAAAAATTCATGGAGAAAAATTGGCTTTTCTTGCCTGTAGCGTTCAGCAAAACCTTCTTTGGCTAGCATTTGTCCTACCGTCATGGTGGCTAGCAATTCTTGGATTTTTGCCAAATCTAACTTACTCAACCACTCAGAATTGTAACGAATCTCCAAGCGATCGGGAGTATCAAAATCTAAGATAGGGCGTAGCTGGTCTAAATAGCTCTGTGCGTTGGCTCTAACTTCCTCAGAGGTTAACTGACGGCGGACATCAGATTTACCCGTAGGATCGCCTATTTGAGCCGTAAAATCGCCAATAATAACCACAGCAGTATGCCCTGCATCTTGAAAAGCGCGTAACTTACGAAAGGGAATACTATGACCAAGATGAATATCTGTTCCAGTAGGATCGATACCTAGCTTGACCCTTAAAGGTTTATCATTTTGGTTAATTCGCTGGATTAAATTCTCGTCACTGCTGTCTGAATCTTGGCGATCTGGGAAAATTTCACTAGTCCCCCTCTGTAGCCAATCAAAGTTTTTATCTGAATCTGAAGACATCACCAATTACCAATTTTTAACCCACGTACTAAACGCCCAGAATACCAAAGTATCAAACTATCTGTTCCAAATCCAGAGATCTGCTATTGTTAATCGATTAGTGACAAATAGCAGATGGTAATTGATAAATAGTAAATGATAAATGACAAATAAAAAATGATATGCCCTCTGGTACGACTCACGATCGCATTACTCTTTGGACGCTACCTTGGGTATCTAGCATTACCTATGGTATTACTCACAATGGAGATTTGACCTTGCTTCTCTCTGGGGGGTTTTTGTTCAGTGGTTTAATGTTTGGTCCCGACTTGGATATTTGTTCAATACAATTCAAACGCTGGGGCTGGTTGAGAGTAATTTGGAAACCATACCAGAAGTTATTCCGTCATCGCTCCTTGTTTTCTCATGGCCCGATTCTAGGGACTTGTATTAGAATTTTATACCTACTTTTTTTTATCGCCTGGATAGCAATTTTTGCAGTTGGATTGGCACAGTTATTTTTTGGCTTTACTTGGAATTGGCGCGATTTTGTTGAAAATCAGTTCCATTTACTAGTTCATTATCGCTACAGAGAAACAGCTACTTTTTTTCTTGGTTTGGAATTAGGTGCAATGAGCCATAGTATAAGCGATCTAATTAGTTCAAACTACAAAAAACGCCTTAAAAAGAAGCAGTCCAAGAAAACCAAGGCAGGAAAAATCAAACGCTAGTAACCAATAACCAATAACAACTAATAACCAATGACCAATAACTAATTCATTACCTGCAAAATACTCAAGCCAAATAAAGTCCAGCCAGACAAAGAACCGATCGCAAACATAAGCGATCGCCCAATAGGAACATTGATAATATAAAATACTGAGTATAAAGAGCGTGCTATCAAAAAGGCGATCGCCGCAATTTTCGCCCAGTCTGAAGTTACGCCAGTACTATAAGCCATCAATGCAGCTAAACCATAAATAGTGAGGGCTTCAAAGCTATTTTGATGCGCCCAAGTTGCTCTTTGAGCATAATCAGGGAGTTTATCAAACATCGCTCTGGGTGCAGATTGGTCGTAGCCACCCTGTAAACGTCCCCAGGCAACAACCAAAAAAGGTGCGTAAGTTAAAATTACTGCTCCTACTACAGAAAAGAGCAGAATTACACTAACTGATAAATCCATGTACTAAGTTTTTGTTAATTATTATTGTTATTTATTAGTCGAAATAAAACAGAGTGACTATTTTGCGTAAGTCTTCTGCTTCAGCGCAGGTTTTTAGTAAAGTATTACTATCATGAAAAGCAAAACAAATTAGCTGATCGCAACGGGCAATAATTTCACTATTACACAATGCACTGGCTTCCCCCAAAGAAAGAGTGTCATTTTTAGAATTTTCGATTAGGTGGATCACGTTTGCTAGCTGGTTTTGGGATTCTTTGGGTTGACGAGACAAACTTTGGGGTAAAATCACCGTCAGCAAATTAGAATCAGCCCGCATTGCACCTTTAATTGCGGCAGAGTTAGTTCCGATTGCTCCAGATGTAAGTAGACGATTTCCGCCTAAAACCAAGGCATAGCTCATCATTTCGATTAGCTGCTGGTGCATGATTGGTACATGACGAGAACCCAGTAAAGCAATTCTCTTGGAACCAGTTTGCTGAATAGCTGCTAGTTCTTGAGTTAGTGTATCGAGACTTGGATCGCTTACAGTTACAGTATCTAATGGTTGTTGGCTCAATGAATATACGCTATCAATATTATTTTTAACGCAGCAATTGTAACAAAAGATTGTCTAGCAAGGTGAGAGGTTGTGGTAAATCTTTATTTTTATGACATTCATCTGGAAATTATCTAACTAGAACTTTAGCTTTATGGAGAGGTGTGATTAACAAAAAAAAAGGTGCTAATGGTCTATTTAGCAACCATGTCTTTAGTCATAGCGTCAATTACATTGTGTAAGGCTTCTATAAATACTTGTTCTGATTTTGAATTCAAAGCTTTGCGTAAATAATTTCTACCACCTTGGGGTTGGCAGAGAAATTGTATTACTTGGTTTTTATTACTTTGGCTCTTCATAGGAACAGGTTTTGCTAAAAAGGTTATTTATAGTTAGATACGGTTAAGATTATGTACTTTTATCCGACTGTTTTTCATCCGCAAAATAACTTATTTAGTCAGTAGAAACAACTAAATAACGTGTTCTAGTCACCATAATAACTGGTTAAACAAGACTAACTTCTTACCTTACACAAAATTAATCAAACCGACACAAAGAATATTTATCTTGAGTTAAATCTTGTTCCTAAATCGCCAATACTAGATCGAGTCAGTTTAAGTTACCACCATTTAACCTCTAAATAGCTTTTATTGTCTGTTTGTAGTTCTTTCTCCCCCAACCAATCCATTGCTTTGTAAGTTCCAAAAACTCTATCCCATAAGTCTATAGCCAAACCGAAATTATAGTCCCACTGATTATATTTGTGATGTACATAATGGACTGGCATATTCATCCAAAAGCATTTAGTTGGATTTTCGTGCTGCAATTGATGGGCATATGCCGAAAAAAGACCATAAACTAAACTACCCGCAGTAAAACTAATTCCCACAGGTATGGATATAAAAAAAGAAAAGAAACCAACAGGCAATGCCATAGTATAGTCTTTTAATTCTGGGAGAACTCCCTGACCATAATTTTCTTTATGGTGTTTGTAGTGAGGAATAATATCTCGACCAAAACGAGGATCGATATGCATCAAACGGTGTAGCCAGTATTCAACAAAGCTAGCGAAAATTAATGCGGAGATAAAAGAGCCAAGAATTAGTAACATATTTCTACTTGGTACTTGTTTTATAGAATTATATTCAATTTTCTGATTTAGATGGAACAAGGAGATCGGCAACGATTGGTAAGTGATCTGACCCAATATTCTGTCCTGTTTCAAAGTTTTGCACTTGGATACTGGGAGTAACCAAACAATGGTCAATTGGTGCAGATAAAGAAGCAAATTGAGGGGCAACTACGGATTGAGTCGGTAATATACCAAAACCTTGTCTAGTGTTGTGTAAGCCAGACTTTTTGATTAGGGAGCGATAAAAAGGCGACCACATAGACACGTTCAAGTCTCCAATAATTACTGCGGGCTGATTTAACTTGGCGACATATTCTCCGATACCGATTTCTAAGTGTTGGTTGCGAATATCCCAGCCTTCGCGACCAAAATATAATTGTGGATAAGCGTGGGTTGCGACAAATTTTAAATTAGTGTCAGCGATCGCTATATCAGAAATAACCAATCCTCTATAAGTACCATAAAGCTCAACTTCTGTATTATTTAGGGGTAATTTACTATAAATTTCTATTTCTAACTTTTCTGCACTAATATGATAGGGAAAGTCGGCTTTTAATGGCTTTAAAGCTTCTCTCCAGGGTTTTTGCGCTTCCAAAAAAACAGCAACGTCTGGTTGTGTTTGATTGATTAGGGCGATCGCGCGATCATATTGCTGATTATTCCACAAAACGTTGTAAGACAACACTCTAAAAGGCGTATGAGACTCAATATTAGTAATATCGGGTCGATTCCAGTACCAGGGTAATATTTCCGCTAAATTTAGTAAGATGCAGACCAAGCTAATAATTATCCCCAGCTTTTTTTGAGTCAAGGAAAAATAAAATAGGGTACATAAACCCAAAATCAAAAACTGTAGTTTGTAGCCAGAGGCAAACTCTAGATACATATTTAGCCTGCCAAAATATCCCCCTAAAGATAAAGCTGTTGCCAGAATAATCAAAATAATAAAAAAGTAATTTCCCATAATCAGACGTTTTTTATTTGGCATCGCGATTTTAATTAATTACAAATACTCAATAATGAACCAAGAACTTAAACAAAGGCTTCATGAGCATCTAACTCAAATTGTTCGAGAAAGAGATCCTTATTTGGCTTCTGGAGGACATTTTTTAGTTCGAGAATACATTCGCGAGTTTTTCGGACAATATGGCAAAGTAGAAGTCCATCAATTTCAATTCCAAAATAAAACTCATCAAAATTTGATTTTGAATCTTAATTCCGCTTCAGAGTCTAATTTACCTCCTATTTTAATTGGCGCACATTACGATGGTGTCCCAGGGACTCCTGGGGCAGACGACAATGCTACAGGAGTAGCAGTTTTACTGGAATTAGCGACAGTTTTTTCGGCTAGTCCTCTTAAATATCCGCTTCGATTAGTAGCTTTTGATTTAGAAGAATACGATCGCGCTGGCAGTTTTGCCTATGCTCAATATCTCAAAGACAAAAAGCAAAAATTAAGATTGATGCTATCTCTAGAAATGCTTGGGTATTGCGATCTCAGGGCAAATTCACAAAAATATCCAGATATAATTAAGCCTTTTTATCCAAACACGGGAGACTTTATTGCTTTAGTTGGCAATTTAAGGTGTCTTACCGATTTAATTTGTTTAAGCCGTCATATAAAGCGCAAAGGTACTCCCTGTGAAATATTACCCGATCCCAGCAGCGGAAAATTAGTCCCAGTAACAGGCTTTAGCGACCATTTTGCTTTTTGGCAACAAAAATACCGCGCCATTATGGTAACTGACACGGCAATGCTGCGGAATCCTCATTATCACAAGCCTAGCGACACAATAGATACTCTAGACTTAGATTTTTTAACTGGTGTATGTCAAAGTTTGATTGCTGCATTAAAAACAATCTAAGGACAAATGGTCACACGCCCTAATATTTATATCTAATCAGGTCGTAAACATTAATATATTGTGCCCCTGCACTCTTCCAAGAATAGTCATATTCCATTCCTTGCTGGACTAACTGCTCGAACTCTTTGGGGTACTCATAATACAAGCCTATTGCTCTTTCCATAGCCGATTCTAGAGCATAATTGTCTGTTTGATAGAAAACATACCCATTCCGTTTTTCTGGCGCATGATCCTGGTCGTAATCGCGGTCGAATACGGTACTAAGCAAGCCACCTACACCCCTGACAATCGGAACCGTGCCATATTTCAAGGCAATTAGCTGAGTTAATCCACAAGGCTCAAATTTACTGGGTACAACTACCATATCCGCACCTGCATAAATTAAGTGAGCAAGTTCTTCATTAAAGCCAAGCTCTAAATGTACATCGGGATTATCATTGAGGAAGTGTTTCTCATGCCAGAATTTGCTATTGACATCAGCAGAAGTAGCCGAACCCAAAAGTACAAACTGAGCATTGCGATTGAGAGCTTAGATTATTGCGTGTTGTACTTGGTTTACCCCTTTTTGATCGTCCAAACGACCAATATAGGCAATTATGGGCTGATCGTTATCTGCTAGCAACAGTCTTTCCCGCAAAGCTTTTTTATTCTTAGCTTTTCCTTTTAGGTCATCTATATTATATTGGCTTTCAATCAGTTCATCAGTTTCAGGATTCCACAAATTGTAATCAACTCCGTTGAGAATACCGCTAAATTTCTCTTGATGAAGTTCTAAAGTGTGACCCAAACCATAGCCTACTTCTGTAAAACGAGCTTCCCAAGCGTGGTGAGGAGAAACAGTATTAACATAATTAGAATAGACAATGCCCCCTTTCATTAGATTGAGGGCAAAGGGATTAAAGTTATCTTGTAAGCGATCGTAGTGGAAATAATATTCTGGGCGATTTAAACCAGTAGCCTCTAAGATTTCATTGCCACAATTTCCTTGGTGTCTGAAGTTGTGAATGCTGTAGCATACCCTTTGACGCTCCATTCCATAATACTGATACATTTCGTACAACATTACAGGAATTAATCCAGTCTGCCAGTCATGACAATGAATAACATCTGGTCGCTTGTTGCTTTTAAGTAAGAATTCCATTGCTGCCTTACTAAAGAAAGCAAAACGCATCGGATCGTCATTGCCGCCATATACATAGCCGCGATCAAAAAATCGATCTTGGCTTTTGGGTTGAATAAAGAAACAAACTCTGCCATGTACCCAACCGCAAAAGACATCGCATTTGATTTCTCCGCCATACCAGGGTACTCCTAAATCACGATAAGCATCGTGTAAGCCCCATATGTGGTCATATCTCATGCAGTCATACATGGGCTGGATTAATTCAACGCAGTGACCACGATTTTCTAGTTCTCTGCTCAATCCGTAAACTACATCTCCTAGACCCCCAGCTTTTATTACAGGAGCGCATTCGGAGGCAATTTGCACAACGTACATGTGTTAACCCTCGCTTAATAAAAATTTATATTTATTTTTTTTTATTTAAGATTTTAGAACACAAAATCACTTTGCGCGGATTAATTAGACGAAAAATATAGAAATATTATTTAACACAGGTGTAATAATAAGCATCGTTATTTTCAATAAGCACCGTTATTTCGAGGAAAAATCATTACGCCAATCGTTTTATAGACAATCCACAGATCCAATAACCAGTTGTGGCTAGTGGCATAGTAAACGTCTATCTGAACTCTTTTAGGGTATGGAATATCGTTTCTACCTGATACTTGCCATAAACCAGTAATACCTGGCTTGATTTTGAGTACGGTATTAATCTTTCGACCATATTTGGGCAATTCTTCTGGTACTAGGGGTCTTGGCCCAACTACACTCATTTCTCCTTTTAACACATTCCAAAACTGAGGAAACTCGTCTAGGCTGGTCAAACGCAAAAATTTGCCGATTCTGGTAATTCTGGGGTCTTGCTTAAGTTTAAAACTATCTTGAAATTCCGATCGCATTTCCTCAGAATCTTCCATAATAATGTCCAACATCTGATCGGCGTTGTCTACCATTGTCCTAAATTTGATGCAGTTGAAAGGTTGATGATCATTCCCAATTCTTTGCTGGACATAAAAAACAGGCCCATGAGAATTAAGTGCCACCAATACCAACAAAATAAAATCCACAGGAGAAAATGTAGTTAAAACAAATAAGGCAAAAACTATATCAAATACACGTTTAATGAAATTTCCGTTTAAAGCAGGGAAAGATAACTTCAATCGGCGAAGATTGAATAAAGATCGAAAACCTTTTCTGATTACTCCCTGTACAATTTCAACGGAAATAAGTTGGCTGTTAGCAGTCATCTTACTCCTTCACACATCACACCACACTGTCCAATAATAAAGCCATAAAGTCTTATTTTGCTGAAATTTATTTAACAAAAACCGACATTGATAGTTTATTTCGGTTGTTTCCACTCTTGATAACAATCTTCAATAAATTGTAAATAAGATTGTTTAAAGATTGCTGGACTAAATTTATTTGCTTGCAATCGGCAATTTTCTGGGTCAATTTGATTTTGCAGTTGTTCAAATTTTCTTACCGCCTCAACTAAGGCTTCTGGTTGTTGAAGATCAAAAAATAAACCCGTACCGTTTTTCGGCTCGACTCTAATATCTTTAACTGTTTCTAATGCACCTCCTTTTCCATAAGCAATTACTGGTGTCCCACAGGCTTGAGCTTCAACTAAGGCTATGCCAAAATCTTCACAGGCTGCGTAAACAAATGCCTTGGCTTTTGTTATGTAATCTTTGACTATATTATGCGGTTGCCAACCTAAAATTTGAATATGGGGTTCGGCAAGTCGACGAATCTCGTCTAGCTGAGAACCTCCTCCAATAATTATTAGTGGTTTTTTGAGTTTATTAAAAGCCTTGACGATTAAGCATATTTGTTTATAACTTACTAATCGAGAAATTGTCAGATAGAAATCTTCTTTTTGGGATTGAAACTCAAATTTTTCTATGTTTACAGGAGGATAAATTACTTTTGCTGGGCGACGATAACAACGCCAGATACGTTTGGCTGTATGTTGGGAATTGGCTATAAAATAGTCCACTCGGTTTGCCGAGATGACATCCCATTGACGTAAACGATGAAGAATATATCTGGCAATCATGCCTTGAACTCCTTTTCCTTTGCGATCGCCCTTTAAATAATCAAAGGTTAGATCCCAAGCATAACGCATTGGAGTATGGCAATAACAAATATGTAGTTGATGGGGGTTAGTCAATACTCCTTTGGCAACTGCATGGGAAGAAGAAAGGACTACATCATAATGATTTATATCTAGCTGTTCGATCGCAATCGGTAAAAAAGGCAAATATTTTTGTACGCCGTTGCGGGCTTGAGGGAATTTTTGGAGAAAAGTAGTTTTGATTTCCCTTTGGTACAAATAGCTTTCAGGGTTGACTGATTCAAAATCAATCAAAGCATAAAGATCGGCATCAATATGTTGCAAAATTTCTTGTACTACTAACTCTGACCCTCCAGTAGCCTTGGGAGTCAACCATTCATGTACTAAAGCGTATTTTAAGTCCACAGTCGAGTGAATAGAGTATTGTTAAAGCATTGTATGTAGGAAGAGGCAATTTGAGGCTAACTGTCTCTAAATAAAGAGACAAGCAGCATGTCTTTTCTATCTGTAAAATAGTTAATTGAGCCTAACTTATCTCTTATGTCTTAGATTAAGGGCAATATAGAGTATCTTTAGTGTCTCTGCCTGTAGTGGGGTTCGTACCGCTGGCTCTTTCGCACAAAGATCTTTCAGTAGTAGGGTCGAGAAGTACGTCGGTAAAATCTGCTCCTGTAATAGTAGATTCTTGCAGCATAGCGTTAGTCAAGTATGCCCCTTCTAATACTGCATTAGTCAGATTAGCCCGTGTTAAACGAGTTGATTCCATGCTAGAGTAGCGCAAATCTGCCCCTTCCAGATTGGCTCTAGACATATTAGCCCCAAAAAAGCGTACTCCAACTGCTTTAGAAAAACTAAGATCGCTACCCCGAAGGTTGGTATGGTCAAAACTTGCATCAGTCAAATCTTGGTGAGAAAAATCAGCGTCTGTTAAAACTTGCTTGTTGTAATCTGCGCTCCAGGCGGGAGCAACAAATAAAAAAACGGCGGCGAGTAAAGCAATTAGAGTAATAGAAAAGCTGCTTGAGATGGAAGATAGCGATCGCTTAATGCTAATCATGATTCAAATTTAAAATATTGTTAATAAAGAAAATATTATTAGATTTTCAGACCAACTAGGGATTTATCAAAATATTCTTGCTTCTCTTATTTCTTTTATTTCTCTGTTTATCCAATCGATTTAAAATTAAGCGATCGCTAGTTAAAATCGCTTTCCCCCAAAAACTCTCTAATTTCTTTATCCCTCAACAAGCAGCTGTTTTTTTTTTCCAAACAATCTTCAATCTCGCTATCTGATAGCACAGCAGCCACTAAAGAAGTATTTTTAGACTGAGACTGTCTAAGTTGTTTTACTTCCTGCTCTAAAGATTCAATACGGTCTACAAGGGTGCGGATGACTGCGGCTTCCGAGTCAGGCAAATTGCCATGTTCGAGAGGATTTACCTTAACTCCAGAACGATAAATAACCCTCCCAGGAATACCAACTACAGTACAGTTGGAAGGAACATCTCGCAGCACCACTGAACCCGCGCCGATGCGAACATCATTACCAATTTGAATATTACCTAAAACCTTCGCACCACCACCAACAACTACATTTTCACCGATAGTTGGATGTCTTTTGCCAGACTCTTTTCCAGTACCACCAAGGGTAACTCCTTGGTAAATTAAACAATAATCACCAACAATAGCTGTTTCCCCAATCACAACCCCCATGCCATGGTCTATAAATACTCCTCGACCAATTTGCGCTCCTGGATGAATCTCAATACCTGTCAAGAAACGAGCTATGTGAGAAATAAACCGAGGCAAAAAAGGAATACCTACTTTATACAGCCAATGAGCAAAACGGTGGAGGAAAAGAGCTTGTAAACCTGGATAGCAAACTAGAACCTCTAGCCAATTACGGGCAGCAGGGTCACGCTCAAATATGATGCGAAAGTCAGCTACTAGCGAAGAAAGCATCAGGTATAGTCCTTTGTTGATTAATGTTTGCTGTTGACGAGTTCTATTTTATCGTTTTCAAGTCATTTCTGAACTCTATAATTTGGCGTAAAAACCCAACAATTTGTTCTTTTGAGTATTAATAAATATTCAGTTGTGCAAGATTTCTTTAGCTGACTTGTTGATGCGACCACTAAAATTCTTTGATGCTTGTTTGAGTTTGGCGACCACAATATTGATTTAAGTATCCGTTAGGGTTAATTTGACTAACTTCGTAATAATCGTGGCTGTTCAAGTAATATCAAGCTATCTAATTATTGACAATCAAAATTTATATAGTGAATGTCGGTTAAAATATCAGCTTTTGTTTGTGACTAGGATCATCGTTTAGCTATGAATCTAAAAATACTATTAGATCAAAATTAGACATAGGCTATTATGATAAATTTCAAAAATACAAAAGTTGGTTTTACTCTTTTAACCAAAGGAATGGGTATTACTTGTATTGCATTAGTCAATGCCTTTTTTCCTCTAAACGCTTCTGCTAAAGAGTTAAACTTAAATTGCATTAATTTTTGGACAAATCCTAATACTGGCGAAAATGAATGTTTTAGCAGTCAGATGACTTTAATTGCTGAACCCAAGCCGATATTACCTCCAATAAGCTCGTCACCATCAGAGATATATAATATTGGCGGTCAACCAATTTCAGTTCCAGACCCCGCTCAATATGTTCGTGTCACCCCAGAAATGGATACAATACAACTCGTTCATACATCCGCACAAGATCCGTATCACAATTTACTAGCATCCTATATTTCTAAATCAGATGAAAAAATGGCACTGCGAGGAGAAATCCCTACTTCTTCAAAGGGATTCTATCTTAAAGTACTGAATGAAGCTGAAAACGAGTCAGCAACTCCACAAGATTTTGCCAAGGTCAAAAACATTCTCAAGAATCAGAATAAAGAGGCTCAGGATGCTGGTAAAGCTATGCTACAAGAAATAGTTAAAGAAAGTGGAAAATCTATTAGTAAGGAACTAGGTGTCGATTTATCATTTAATGTGTCCGAAATGATACCCCTTGATTCTCATTACGAATCAGAAAATGTCTTTTCCTATTCTGTATATATAGTCAGTCAAGTTTCGTCGGGGGGTGTGAAACAAGATTATGTTGCAGCAGGAACGGTTTCGATGGTGAATCTATCTGGTAAAATTGTTTCTCTTTATTCCTATGGAGAGAAAGCAGATTTAGAATGGACTCGGAAAGCTTCACAAGCTTGGGCTGAAAAAGCAATTGCACATAATCCTTAATCGATACAAATTATCGGCAATGAATTTCAACTTTCGGCAGTAATAATTTATACCTGCTAATCTGCTTTTTTATCTGCGATCGCCTTAAAACCTCTATGTTAATTTCAAATCTCGCGATCGCTATAATCCCATTGAATAAATTTTTTGTCATAGCGATTGTTTTTGTTGTTTGTGGTAGCCATTTGCATCGATAATTAAAAAGTAAGTAAAAATACTTGGTTTTGATCGAGCTAAGAGCTAATAGCTAATAGCCAAAACTTGAGAGGAGAATTAATTGCAATGTTGGATACCCAATCGGTTTTAGAGGTTCTACGCCCCGTACAAGACCCAGAATTACAGAAGAGTCTTGTAGAGTTGAATATGATTCGCAATGTAAGCGTAAATGGCGGAAAAGTCAGCTTTACATTGGTATTGACCACTCCTTCGTGTCCTCTAAGAGAATTTATTGTCGAAGATTGTCAAAAGGCTGTCAAAACTCTGGCTGGAGTGGAAACCGTAGATGTAGACGTAACTGCAGAAACTCCCCTACAAAAATCTCTTCCCGATCGCACTTCTGTAGAGGGAATTAAAAATATCATCGCTATTTCTAGCGGTAAAGGCGGAGTTGTGAAAAGCTCTGTAGCAGCTAATGTAGCCGTAGCTCTGGCAGCAAAAGGTTCTAAAGTAGGTTTGCTAGATGCGGATATTTATGGCCCCAATGCCCCCAATATGTTTGGCTTATCCGATGCCAAAATTGCGGTTAAACAGGGTAGTGAAGGAGAAATATTAGAGCCTGCTTTTAATCACGGTGTTAAATTAGTCTCAATGGCATTTTTGATCGATCCAGATCAGCCTGTAATTTGGCGCGGGCCAATGCTAAACGGTATTATTCGCCAGTTTCTCTATCAGGTAGAGTGGGGAGATTTAGATTACTTAATTGTCGATATGCCCCCAGGTACGGGAGATGCTCAACTTACCATGGCTCAAGCTGTTCCCATGGCAGGAGCGGTAATTGTTACGACACCCCAGACTGTATCTTTGATCGATGCTCGTCGTGGTTTAAAAATGTTTCAGCAGTTAGGAGTAAATGTATTGGGAATCGTGGAGAATATGAGCTATTTTATTCCTCCTGATATGCCCGACAAGAGCTACGATTTATTTGGCTCTGGCGGTGGTACTAGGACTGCCGAAGAGTTGAAAATTCCCATGCTAGGTTGTGTTCCTCTAGAGATAGCCTTACGAGAAGGAGGCGATAACGGAACTCCTATCGTAGTAGCCGATCCTGATTCGGCATCAGCAAAAGCTTTAATGGCGATCGCAGAACAAATTGCTGCCAAGGTTTCTGTTGCTGCATTGGCTTGACATTGACCATTTATCAGTGAACATTAAACATTTGATTCAAGTCGCGCAGTTATCAATCGTAGGGTGGGCATTTTTAGAAGTACAAAGGATAACGAAACTATTGAACTAGAAATGCCCACCGAAATCAATTATTTGCTAGCTAACTTTTTACGATTCCCCTAAATCCCCCGCCCCTCCGAAGGTGCGCTTTCCAACTTTGGGGAGGGAACAAATGGTCTCCCCAAAGCTTGGGGGAGATTAGAGGAGGCTGAGACTTTTAAAAGTCGCACCGGGCGTAGATATTCAAGTTTTGTATTAGATTAAATATTAATAATGAGTACAAATAGAATTTTTAGCCCTCAACCTACAGAAGACGGTTCGTATACATTCTATTCACAAGAGTTTCAAGAAGCATTTCACTCCTCTTTTGGCGCAAAACAGGAAGCGGAAGTTCGATATATCGAACCCTGCAAAATTAAACAATTAGCAACCAAAAAATCTCATATTCGGCTATTGGACATTTGCTATGGTTTGGGTTACAACAGTGCAGCGGCATTAGAAGCTATTTGGTCAGTCAATCCAGAATGCAAAGTAGAGTTGATTGCTTTAGAAATATCTGCTGATGTTCCTCGTCAAGCAATAAAACATCATCTTTTAGACCAGTGGCGATCGCCTGTTCCTATTTTACTATCTCAATTAGGAAATAAATCTGTGATTAGAGACAAATATTTAGTAGCAGAACTACTATTAGGAGATGCAAGACATACAATTCAATCTGTGGTCAAAAAAGGTTGGCAAGCAGATGCTATATTCTTAGATCCTTTTTCTCCACGCAAATGTCCTCAACTATGGACAGTGGAATTTATTGGTTTGATTGGTAAGTGCCTTATTAGTACTGGAAGGTTGGCGACGTACTCTTGTTCGGCTGCGGTACGTACTGCTCTAATTGTTAACAACTTTCAAATTTCTTCTATAACTGGTGCTGGCAGAAAATCGCCTGGAACTCTCGCCCAGCTTGAGTATAAAACATCACATTTGCTGTCGCAAAAGGAAAATGAACACTTACAAACTCGCGCTGCAATTCCCTATCGCGATCGCAATTTAAACTTATCAGCAAAAGAAATTATCTCAAAAAGGAATAAAGAGCAACATGTAAGTAATTTAGAATCTACTTCTCAGTGGCGAAAACGTTGGTTAGAGTCACATATTTAGCTCTTAGAACACCGTAGCTTTACTTAAAACTGACTTCAAAAGTCTAAATAAACTATTAAGATTAAGCACAAACTCCGTATTATGCCCGATAACAAACATTTGATTAACATTCATAATATTATCAATGGCAATTTCCAAAACTTTGTATCAACTTTGTCATTAAACTAAGAAATCCGAGCTAGGCTGGGATCAATAACTAACATATCTTATATACTATGCTCTTGCTAAATTTGGGGCTTACAGGATAGATAATAGATATAGGTTATTGGGTATTTTATTAAAAATCTTCAATCTTCAAATAAAATAATAATGAAAAGAGTTGGCGAGTTTCCTTTAACGACTATTAGGGGTCATAAAGTGGGTAACAATTCCAATATTACAACCGCTAAAATTTTAATCGTTGATGATAATCCTTTGAGTCGTATGACGGCAGTCGATCTCTTGTCTTTAGATGGTTATAAAGTATTAGAAGCGGATAACAAATCGACGATATTAAACAACATAGCAGAGCAGCAACCAGATTTAATTCTTCTAGATGTGATGATGCGAGATGTTGATAGCTTTGCTCTTTGCCGTCAATTAAAAGCAAATTATAGTACCGCAAATATTCCTATTGTCTTGACAACCCTTACAGATAGTCGAGAGCATCGAATTAAAGTTATGGAAGCTGGTGGAGACGACATATTACTCAAACCTCTCAACAGAATTGAGTTAGCTACTAGAGTAAAGTCTTTAATTAACCAAAAGCGTCTTAATGATGGATTGGATCAGACAGAACAAGTGCTATTTACGATCGCTAAAGCCGTTGATAGCCGCTCAGTTAATAGCGGTGGTAGCGTGCGCGTCGCTTCTTTGGTGAGATCTTTTGCAGAATATCTTGATTTGAGTCCAGAAGAAATTGATAATCTGTGTTTTGCTGCTCATTTGCATGATATTGGAACAATTGCTATTCCCGATGCGGTCATGCTAAAAACAGAAGAGTCGAAGAAAAAGATTATTTCAGACAGCATGTTTTAAATGGAGAAAAGATTTGTCATACATTACGAAATCGAAGCGGAGTTATGCCTATAATTCGCAATCATCACGAACGTTGGGATGGTACGGGGTATCCTGATGGGCTTTCTGGCATAAATATTCCTTATTTGGCGCAAATATTTCAAATAATTGATATTTATGATGCTTTAACTAGCGATCGCCCTCATAAGAAAGCCTATAGTCCAGCAGAAGCATTAAAAATTATTTTAGATGAAACTAAAAAAGGCTGGCGCAATCCAGAACTTGTCGATGCTTTTACCTCTTTTATTCGTTCCAAAGAACAGTAAATAGCTTAGGTATTACTATCAACCTTAAAAAAGCGATCGCTTTTTTGAAAGTTATTACTATTCAAGCGATTGCATATAAATCAAGGTGACTCTGGAAAGGATACAGTTAGCTATGATAACTGTATTTAACTGCCTCAAATATGTTTGAACATCTCAAGCCACAGTATGTAACCATCGATCGCAAGCGTCATTATAGTTTTGAAGGGGTTGCTTATCCCTCGGTGACTGGCATCCTATCGGCTACAAAACCAGCTAGAGATCGTCAGGCTTTGCAGAATTGGCGCAGACGAGTTGGCTATCAGCAAGCACAAAAAATTACTACTAAAGCAGCTAAACGAGGAACGTCAGTACATTCGGCAATTAAATATTATCTACGACAGCAACCAGTACCAGAAGATATTGACGATAATCCTTTTTGGCATTCTATTTTACCAGTATTGGATCGTATAGATCGGGTTCATTTGGTAGAGTCTGCTATTTATCATTCAGAAGAAGGCTATGCTGGCTGTTACGACTGTTTGGGAGAATGGCAGGGAAAACTTTGTGTCATAGACTGGAAAACAGCTAGCAAACACAAAAAACAAGAATGGATTGTCGATTATTGTTTACAGGTTGCTGCTTATATTAGTGCCGTAAACCATTTTTATCGAGTCAACATTCAACAGGGCATAGTAGCGATCGCACTCGATTCTCAACCCGCACAGTTATTTGTCCTAGAAGCTGAAGATTTGGCTGATTATCAACAACAATTTTTAAACCGCTTGCGTTTGTTTTCAGTTCAGCATGATAAATATTAATCTTTGAATCTCTACCTCGCGATCGTTATTTTAAAATAGATATTATCAAAGTTTTTATTTAATTAATTCCGCGAGCGATTACGTGCTTGAATAACACAATTCGCTGATTCTGCAATTAGAGCAATAGAACCTGCAAGTCCTACTACATTTGCTGCACCTTCTGCTGTTTCTTCTGTGTCGGAAACTATACCAACCAAAAATGCAAAGATAAAAACATATCCGAGAATTTTAAGAGAATTTACGCCTCGATTGAGATAAATCATGCCGACAGGCAGTAATAAAAATGTTAGAAGTCCTGCTACTACATGATTTTTTTTTGATAATTCTTCGGTTCTTTGAATATCTCTTTTAGTCGGTAAAAAAGGATTCCACGGATTGTGTTCTTTAACCTGGAAATTAGACATGATTTTATTTTTGCTTAAAATATTTCATTAAGCATATTTCATTGATATGCTTTCAATATGCGATCGAGATTTCTTTTAAAAGTGATTGCAAAAACTTTCACTTCGCTTATTAAATATAGTAAAGTTCAACACTATAAAAAAAGGATAAATAGGAAGAAGGATTAAGCGATTGAAAACAATCTTGAATTTAAAATAAAAAAAGGTAGGCTGAACCTACCCTTATTTTTTTCTACTATCTATTACTCAATCATAATCCGTCAAGAACCAGAAGCTAAACAATAGAAATTACTAATCTATGAAACGTAACTTTAACTTGTTGAGATTACTTATTGGGTTGAGGAGTCATGCGTAAATAAGGCTTAATCTCTTCAACACCTTTGGGGAATTTCTTCTTAGCATCTTCTGTAGAAATAGCAGGAGAAACAACTACATCTTCGCCATCTTTCCAGTTAACAGGAGTTGCCACAGAATAGTTATCAGTAAGCTGTAAAGAATCAATTACGCGCAAAATTTCGGGGAAATTACGTCCAGTGCTAGGAGGATAAGTCAAAGTTAGACGCAACTTTTTGTTGGGGTCAATGATAAACACTGAACGAACTGTTACCTTAGCATCCGCATTGGGGTGAATCATATCATAAAGGTCGGAAACCTTCTTGTCTGCATCCGCCAAAATGGGATAGTCAACTTTTGTACTTTGAGTTTCATCGATATCGCACACCCAACCTTTGTGGGAGTCTGCATCATCAATACTTAACGCAATAGTTTTGACGTTGCGCTTGTCAAATTCCGATCGCAGTTTAGCCACTTCACCCAATTCAGTTGTACATACGGGGGTATAGTCAGCGGGGTGAGAGAAAAGAACTACCCAGCTATCTCCAGCCCACTCATGAAAGGAAATTTCACCCATACTAGAATCTTGAGTAAAATCAGGAACAGTATCACCTAATCTAAGATGAGCCATTGGTCAAACCTCGAATATAATTTCTTAAAATTGCAGTTTTTTATCTTCCCATGAAATGCTTGCAATTCGATCGCCTCTTAATTGTTCTTGATAACAGTTTGAATTACTAAGCAAAGTCATAGAACTCTGTCGTAAAAAGACCGAACCTTCTGTGATCGTTGGTTAACTTTTACTGATTTTTTTAGGAACTGTTTTTCTGTTCTTGCCATATGATAAAATGAACGATCTCGACTAGCTTAAATAGTAAGGACTACTTCATGGAAGACAAGCAAATGCTAATGATTCCTGGGCCTACTCCAGTCCCAGAAAAGGTATTAAAGGCTTTAGGTACTCACCCCATAGGACACCGCAGTGGTGACTTTAGCAAGATTATTGCTGAGATTAACGATAATTTGAAATGGCTACATCAAACTAAAAACGAAGTACTCTCCCTCAACGTATCAGGCACGGGAGCAATGGAAGCAGGAATGATCAATTTCTTGAGTCCTGGCGATCGCGTTTTAGTAGGTGTCAATGGTAAATTTGGCGATCGCTGGGCGCAAATTTGCGAAGTATTCGGGATGCAAACCGAACGCTTTACTTCTGTCTGGGGTACACCTCTAAACCCTGATGAATTTTAGGCATAACTAGATGCTGATACTAATAAAGAAATCAAGGCAGTTGTCATTACCCACTCTGAGACTTCTGCGGGGGTACTTAACGACCTAGAAACTATCAATGGATATGTAAAAGCTCACGGCGAAGCTTTGATTATTGTTGATGCGGTAACTAGTTTGGGTGCATACAACGTACCCGTAGATGATTGGGGTTTAGACGTGGTTGCTTCTGGCTCACAAAAAGGCTACATGATTCCTCCTGGTTTGGGTTTTATTTCCGTAAGCGATAAGGCATGGAAAGCCTATGAAACCAGCAAGTTTCCTCGCTTCTATATGGACTTGGGTAAATACAAAAAAGCCAACGCTAAAAACAGTACTCCCTTTACGCCTCCCATCAACTTGATGTTTGGCTTGCAGACAGCTTTACAAATGATGCGAAGAGAAGGTAGAACTACGATGCGCGAGAAATACGATATTGCCTTGGCAGGGGGACAAGATCACCTCAAAGGTAAAATCTTCCGCGTTGGTCATCTCGGCTTTATCAGCGATCGCGATGTTATTATGACTATTGGTTGTTTGGAGGCTGCCTTAACCGAACTAGGTCATGATTTTGAACCTAAATCTGGCACAAAAGCAGCCGCTGCCGCTTTAGTGTAATAGCTTTTATCGGGTTAGGAATTTTCCTAACCTGATAGTAAATTAGCTGCTAATTCTGCAACTGCCAAATTTTGATAGTTTTGTCTGCACTAACACTGACAATAGTCGAAGCATTAGAATTTACAGCAACACTGGCAATCATGTCATCATGTCCTTCCAAGGAAGCAAGAGGTTCATAATTTTCTAGACTCCAAACTCTAATGATTCTGTCATCACTACCGCTGGCTACTTTTTTCCCATCTGGGCTAATAACTACACTATTAACCCATCCTTCAGGAGAGTCAAAAGTATGTTTCAATTCCCATGATTGCCAATTCCAGATTTTGACAGTTTCATCATCACTGCCACTAGCAACAGTTGCTCCATCAGAACTAATTGCAACACTATTAACTACATCAGTATGACCTTGTAGGGTACGCTCTAGCTTACCGCTATTCAAATTCCAAACTCTAACAGTTTCGTCACTGCTACCGCTGACTACTGTCTGTCCATCACTACTAATAGCAACACTGTTAATCCAGTCTTCATGTCCTGTAAGAGTAAGGTCTGATTTACCAGTGTCCAAATTCCAAACCCTTAGAGTTTCATCATCACTAGCACTTACTGCTGTTTTACCGTCGGGACTAATAGCAACGCTATTGACTACATCATTGTGACCAGTTAATGTTTGTCTCGATTCTCCTGTTTGTAGATTCCAAACCTTGAGATTTGTATCGTCGCTGGCACTTACAAGAGTGTTGCCATCAGAGCTAATGGCGATACTGTTTACCAAACTGTCATGTCCCACTAGGGTTTTTTCCAATTGACCAGTCTGAGCATTCCAAATTTTAATTGTATTATCCCAGCTACCCGTTACTACTCGCTGATTATCAGAGCTTAAAACTACGCTATGAATAATATCTTCATGACCTTCCAAATCACCAGATATTAAATATTGAGTAGGAAAATCATTGGGAGGTAATGCCGCTATTTGATTGCTTTGTTCGGCTTCAAGTTCAATTTCTGCTGCTTGAAGTTCTAGTTCTCTTTCTTGTGCAGCTTTTCTTTCCTGGGCATCTAATTCAGCTTTTTCTTCTGCTGCCTCTAGTTCAGTTTGGCGTTGCTCTTCGGCAATTTCTGCTCTAATTCTAGCTTCCTCGGCTGCAATACGCTTTTCTTCGGCAATACGTTCTTTCTCTGCTTCGGCTATTTCATTTTCTTGAGCTAATGCTTCCATTGCAGATAGATAGATATTAATGGGAATACCTCGACTAATATCTCTACCTGTGGTGGGATCTCTTTCTGCTTCTCCGTTAATTGCCACCAACATGCCATCTTCATCTACTACCGCTCCGCCACTACTTCCTGGCAAAGTCTGGTTAGAATAAATAAGAGCATAGCCTTCATCTTCTTCTGGATTAATCAGCACATCTTCTCGAATACTTCTAACTTGACCAGAAACTAGATCGAGGTCGTTTTGAATAGCGGGAAAACCAGCCACAAAAATTGTTTGCAAAGGAACAACTTCATCAGAATTGCCCAGATCAGCAATAGTATATTGATCCTGGCTATCAAAAGTAAGAATCATTAAATCTAAACCAGGTAATTCTTGCTTAGAAATTACGGGATGCTTTGTCCCATCAGGGGTTTGAACCCGATATACTCCATCTTCTCCTGCAACATGATAGTTGGTTAACACCGAATATGAACTATCCTGACGTTCAATAATTACCCCAGATCCGTTGTTACCTGTTTGGGCTTGAATTACTTTAACAGTAATATCTCTGGCAATAGTACTGATCTCTCTAGCACTTAAGGCAAGGGCTTTCATTGGCTGCAACAACAGTACTGCGGTGCTAGAGATCGCGATAAAAAGTTGTTTTTGAAAACTCATAGATTTTATAAATATAAGATTTGAAATTTATTAAACAAGTATTTTTAATATCAAAAATTTAGTCTCCAACCATCTTGCATTGAGAGACTCGAACAGTAATCTTGTTTATGTTACTTATCTACAACAGTACTGCTGCCAATTTTTATTATTTGTTGTTCCAATTAAGAAATAACTCCATATTGACATAGGTAGTTCCATCCACTTGAGAAATTACCGATTCTTCTCCAGGAGCAACAGAGCCACTACTATCCAACTCGATTGTTTCTCTTGCTGCCCATACCCGCTGATCTAATAGCTTAATCAAAGTGTCATTGGCATCTGTACCTGGTTTAAATGTAACGAGCAGTCCATCAGGCAAACATCCGCCTCCTACATAGGCTGCTACGCAAAGTGCGGGAAGGTTGTTAACTGTATCTGCCTTGATGTATTTGAGTGTTCCATTGTTATCAAACTTCTGGAATCTCTCGGAAACAATTTTACAGCGTTGTTCGGGAGTAAAAGGGGGTGGAAAAGAACGATCTATCCAGCGAATCAGAGGAAGGGAGCCTCTTTCCGTATTGACTGTAGTGTAAAGACCATTTTGATCGCAAAAAAAGCGTTCTTGGGTATTACCAGCTTTGACGCTAGTCAAAAAACTAATAAGTATAATGCCGAATCCAGATAAGGCTGAAATGGATAAATTGGTTTTGCTCATAGTCTCATAGTCATCTGTGAAGAATAGATCGGAATTATCGATTTAAATTTTTACAATTTTATATTTACATCGAGGTAGACATAAACAACACATAAATTACTATACACAATACTTAAAATTCTAGAGTGTAATTGGTTAAAGGTTTAAGTGAATTTCAATTTATTGCTAAAGTTGTTAATACTAGTTTAAAAATATATTTGTAATAACTCAAGTTTCTGATAAGAATTCAAGATTTACCTTAGCTTCCATCAGCTTACATCGAGCTAAAACACTCTATATATATCGCGATTTTTTGTTATTGTTTGTAACAATGACTAATTTAAACCCAAATCTAGATTGATGAGCAATATCTTAATTAGCAACGATGATGGTATTTTCGCTTTGGGTGTTCGTACTTTAGCTAATACTTTGGCACAGGCTGGTCATCAGGTAACGGTTGTCTGTCCAGATCGCGAACGCTCTGCTACTGGACATGGGTTAACTCTGCATCACCCTATTAGAGCGGAAGAGGTAAATTCTGTTTTTGACAGTAATGTTGTTGCTTGGTCTTGTTCGGGTACTCCCGCAGACTGCGTAAAATTTGCTCTTAGTGCTGTAATGGACACTCGTCCCGATTTTGTATTTTCAGGTATCAATCATGGGCCTAATTTGGGAACAGATGTTTTGTATTCAGGTACGGTATCGGCAGCGATGGAGGGAGTTTTAGAGGGAATTCCAAGTGTGGCATTTAGTTTGGCTAGTTTTTCAGCAGAGGAGTTTCAACCCGCGGCAGATTTTGCTTTAAAGCTGTTGCAAAAATTGTCTGATGTAGAAAATGATAGCTATCCCAAGCCGCCTTTGTTGAGTGTTAATGTTCCACCTGTGGAAACATCTGAAGTAAAGGGCGTTGTGGTTACTCGTCAGGGTTTGCGTCGTTATATCGAAAAATTTGCTAAAAGATTCGATCCTCGTGGCAAAAGCTATTATTGGCTGGAAGGAGAAATTATTGAAGATATAGAGCAGCCAAAAGATATTAATTTGCCGCCTCATATTCTGACTGACGTTCAAGCAATCCGCGATCGCTTTATTACTATTACGCCTCTACAGTATAATCTCACCGATGGAGCGATCGTTAAGCATCTTTATGACCAAGACTTGTTTAAAGAATAGTCGCTAACTAATGTCTCGATCTCTAATGCTTTGATAGCGGTAGAAATTAAGCATGTCGAGCAGGATACCAACAACACTCGCTGTAGCACCTAGGGTAATAATTCCTTGAAGGGGTTTTCCGCTGCCAAATACGGCTAAGAAATCCCAAATATAGTGTGTCATTTGATTGCCAAGTTCCCAAAAACCAGGAATGTAGCCAATTATATTAAACAATGCGATCGCACATCCAATAAGAGTTACAGGAACAGCAAAACTCATAAAGGCAGCAAGAAACAGGGATATAAATGGATTAGACACAACTTCTAGGCGATTTATTATGAGAATTTTCAATCAACAAGAACTCTTAAACAAATTGTTCTTATTTAAATCTACGATATAAGCAAAATTTAACTTTGGAAGATAATTTTAAAAATCTTAAATAACCACAAAAAATCTTGGTTAACATTGATTGCTACGGGGCTTTTTGTATAAAAGAAGACGGAATAAGTTGTCTTTGGATACAATTTTGTTAATAAATTCTTGACTAGGTAAAGTTTGAATAAAACTTAAAGGAATAGTTTATGTTTTCATAGAGCGTATTTAATAATCAAAAACATTTCTTGACATTAATGATCGCACTATTATAATTTTCTATATGATTTTTTAATATAGGCGATCGCCAATAGACGAAATTTGTTATTTCGCCTTGTTTATTTTGTAATTATGAGCAATGACCGCGGTCTGAAAAAGATTAAGTCAATTGTTTTTTATCTAATGAACTAACATTCAAACTATATTTTGCTCTTAGTCTATTACCGCAGGACCTTGAATTACTTTTCCATCGCAGGTAAAACGTCCACCATGACAGGGGCAGTCCCAACTTTTCTCGGCACTATTCCAGTTTACAATGCAGGCTAGATGAGGACAGGTGGCATTTACCGCAGTTACTTTACCCCCTTTGTCTTAGTACACTCCCACCTTTTCTCCTTGGAGAGTAATAATTTTACCTTCTCCTGGCTGAACATCATCGACAGACCATTTTTCAATGCCCTTGAGTCTTTTAGCTATCATTTTGCACCAAAGT
>CAKZYI010000466.1 GCA_937884735.1 uncultured Pleurocapsa sp. | reverse complement strand
AATCACCATCGTTGAAAATAATTCCGTTTTCTCCTTCAATCAGCTTATTTTTGAGCCAGTTTAATATTAGTGTCATTTTACTTAATTGAGTTAGGATTCTTAGTATATATTTTGAAATAGTTTAACGATTACTGTGAAATTAATTAGCTCGCAATTTGGAGTTAAAAATAGTTTTAAAGCTTTAATATTAAATATTAGTTTAAAAATATTTAACCTCTTGATGCGGCTTGCTCTCACTCACTTAGTATATTAACATTTTCGAGCTGTAACATCAGCTATTTTGCTTATTTTGCTCAAAAAGCTTTTTTATCGTAAAATAAAGTATCAGGGTCATTTTTCTATCTATTGTGCTTTATTATCATTTTCTTTTATTGATATAGAAAATAACAAAGTGTTGTTAATATTCGTTCTATAAAATAACAACAATTACCATTGTTTTAAAATAGAAAGTCATTATTTATTACCTTGAAAATCAGCATAATTTAATTGTTACTTTATTTAACTATGATAAAAATTAACCAATATAGAAACAATTAAAACTTTCTTTTCAAAGTCAACTGTTGATCGCAATTGAGATTTCTAAGCAGATCGCGCAAATCTACCCCAGGCTGAAGTTGACCTGGCTGAAAAGTACGACTCATAACCACATAAATGGAAGTGCGATCGCAACCAATATCGGCAGACACTACTTCAGACCAAGATTCTGCTGTTAGTCTATCTTCTACTTGCCACTGCTCCCCTTGCCAATGCAAGCAACGAAAAAATTGATAGGGTGTAACTTCTTTTCCTGTAATTAATATTTTTTGCAAAATACTGCGAATCAAGTTGGGAAAAAATCTACCAAACGACTGCATTACCAGACGCAAAACAATTAAATTAAAAGAGTTCATTTGTTTTTGCTTTGCCCAACCCAAATTACCAGCGATCGTAATTTTATTGGTGTCTAATTCAACCTGATATCGATCTACCAAGTGTCCTACGGCATTTTTAAGCTTTTTACCCTGTTGTACGAGTAAGGAAAATTGAGTATCAGAAACGATTAGTTTATTGTCACGAAATAGTTTAAAAACACCGCCCTTATTTAAAGCAATATATAATTCCGTATCGCCACGACGATCTATTAAAATCCCCCCTTCTTTTAAATGAAAACGTCCTTGGGGACGAGGTTGGAGAGGAGGGCGTACAGTTACAAAATCGCGCCAAGCTAAGAGATAATTCCAAGTATGATGGCCAATAATGCGATCGTCCCCATAACAAGAGCCTAGACCATTTTTTAGCCCGATTAAAAAGCGATCGTTAATATTTAGAGCGATAGGTAGCCACTTCCCTACCAATTCAAAACCATAAGGAAAGAAATTATAAGTATTGCGGCTAGTGTATTCTCCACCATAGGAGCCATCGGGGTGGATAAATTGAGCAGCCAATTCTACTCCTTTGGCGATCGCTTTTTTCAACCTTTCGTCTGGGTTTAATTCGTATACTTGAGCTAAACAAGAAATAGTCAGAGTATGGTATCCAGGGTCGCAACCTTCGTATTCAATAAACCAACCTTCTGAATTTTGCCAAGATAGTACCTGTTCTAAACGCTCCTGTTTTTTTGTTTCCCAGCGGTCAGTTTTTAATAAATTACCCAATAATTCTAAACACAGAACAATTAAAGCCTGATGATTGGTTAAGCGTCCGCTTTCTTGATGTCCTGCTAGCCAATCTGCTCGTCGACCAAAGAATTCTAGAGCTACAGGGTTTTCTAAGTCCATCATAGTATAGCTTTCAATACATGCTAGTAAAGAAAATGCTGCTGCTCCTGCTGCTCTTTCATAAGGAAAGTAATCATCACATGAACCATTTGGATGACTACTTTTTACTGCATACATGATTCCAGCCTCTACCCATTCTTTGAGAGAGGGCTGCTGATAAAAAATATTATCGGGTAGACTGCAATGATAGGCTAAAGCCAAAGGATAAACAAACTCTTGAGACATTCCCGCAGGAAAATCAATTACTTTATATTGCCAAAAGGTGCGGTCAAAACAACCATAAGTTGGACTGTGGGGATTGCGATCGAGTAATGTAAGAATTTTGGGAATTTGAGCTAATGCCTCTTTCGCAAATAGATTTCTTTTACTCATGAATAAGTTAATAATTAAACGTTAGAGATATCAGCAACAACCAGGGTGTAAATTAGCCAGGTAGTCTTAATTTATAGTCGAAAGCGGCTGATATATTGGCAATGATTGCATTAGAGGTAGTGATGAATTTATTGATATTATTTTAATAGTATGATTCAGACCGATAAGTCGTAAAATGTATCCTCATAATTAGAGCTGTTGGTAGTGTAATTTAGGCAACATTGTAATCCAACTTACGTTTTTTGGGGATAATCTTTATAGTGTAATTTATTTAACTCAGAAAAAATACTGTTAAACAAATAACATTAAACTAATCAAACTCCTGTAAACAATAAAAATCTGCAGGAACACTATTAGTAAATCAGTATTTCTGCACATATATAGCGGTTCTCATATACACAAGGTATTATCTGATGCTCTAGTTTTGGCTAATTGAGACACACCTTACAAATCTGAGAATTGCTATATAAATATTTATAATATTAATCAATTACCTACTATTAATTAACTAATAGGTTCGGGAGGATTGCTAGCAGAAGGACGACGAGAAATAACCTGGTCGATTAAACCATATTCTTTCGATTCTTCAGCAGACATAAAGAAATCTCTTTCTGTATCTTCTTCAATTTTAGACAGGGGTTGCCCTGTGTGATCTGCTAGATGACCGTTGAGTTTTTGCTTGAGATATAAAATCTCTTTGGCTTGAATTTCAATATCTGTTGCTTGTCCTTGCGCTCCCCCCAAAGGCTGGTGAATCATAATCCGAGAATTGGGCAAACTCATTCGTTTTCCTTTTTCCCCTGCACTCAACAAGAAAGCACCCATACTTGCCGCCAAGCCAATACAAATAGTGCAGACATCAGGACGAATTTGGTTCATGGTATCAAACATACCCATGCCCGCAGAAACCGAACCACCAGGAGAGTTGATGTAAAGGTAAATATCTTTTTCTGGATCTTCGGCTTCTAAAAATAGTAGTTGAGCAACAACTAGGTTAGCAATTTCATCTGTTACTTGTTGTCCTAAAAAGACAATTCTTTCTCTCAGTAAACGAGAGTATATATCAAAAGCGCGATCGCCGCGACCTGAACTTTCTATAACTGTAGGAATCATGCAGCTATGCCTTATATGTGTTTTATCTGATTGTATGATTGATTGTAGCTAATTTGGGTATGAGACGTTGTTACCGCCGAAGCACCGTTTACTGATAGCGGTCTAACAGGGCTTGTAATCCACCTTGATAACCTGCACCTACTGCGTTAATTCGCCACTCACCGTCTTTGCGATATAGTTCTGCCATAATCAAGGCAGTTTCGACTGAAAAGTCTTCGGTTAGGTCATAGCGAGCTACTTCTTCAGTGTTTTCCGCATTTACTACCCGTACAAAGGCATTTTGTACCTGACCAAAATTTTGCTGTCTTGCTTCTGCTTCATGAATCGTCACAGTCATGACAATTTTATTGACTTCAGCAGGCACTTGTTTGAGATTGACTTTGATAACTTCATCGTCCCCTTCTCCCGCACCAGTACGGTTATCTCCCAGGTGTTCTACGGATTTATTAGCATCGGGACTAGAAAGATTATTATAAAAAATGAAATGATTGTCTGAAACAAGTTTTTCCCCATTGTTCAAGAGAAAAACTGACGCATCAATATCAAAATCTCCTCCAGTATCAGTAATATTAGTATCCCAACCCAAGCCAACAAATACCTCGCTTAAACCAGGCGCGACTTTCTCTAGAGAGATACGTTGTCCTTTGCTTAAATTTACTGCCATATTTATTATTAGTCAGTTGTTAATTGTTAATTGTTAGGGACTTATTTTTGATATCGATCTACCAAAGCCTGTAAACCGCCTTCATAACCTGCGCCAACGGCATTCATCCGCCATTCGCCATCTTTACGATATAGTTCTGCCATAATTAAAGCCGTTTCAACCGAAAAGTCTTCCGTTAAGTCGTAACGAATTACCTCTTGTTCATTTTCTGCGTTGACAATACGGACAAAGGCATTGCTTACCTGTCCAAAGTTTTGTTGACGCTTATCTGCTTCGTGGATGGTTACGGTAACAATTACCTTATCAATATCTGTGGGAACAGTTTTCAGATTGACATCAATAATTTCGTCGTCTCCATCTCCCGCACCAGTGCGGTTGTCTCCTAGTTGTTTAATCGACTGTTCTGGATCTGGACTAATTTGATTGTTATAAAAAATGAAGTGTTGGTCTGAGATCAGCTTTTCGTTGCTATCAACTAAAAACAAAGAAGCATCAATATCAAAGTCTCCTCCTGTATCCGTGACGTTGATATCCCAACCCAAACCAATAAAGATTTGCTTTAATCCTGGTGCTGCCTTCTCTAAAGAGATTCTTTGTCCTTTGCTGAGATTAATTGCCATTGTATTTATTTAATGTACATTTTTATAATAAACAAGCAAATAACCGTAGTTTTCTTGTCTATCTTCTCTATCATAGTTATTTTAATCGGCTAGATTTTAGACTACTTTTAACTAAAGTAATTATTAAGGATTAGAGGTTTTGGTTATGATCGGCATTTTGAATAAACCACCACAAAAGTATCAAGGGCAATTTGGCGAGTACACAATTGAAAAAAGCGATCGCTTAGAAGTAATTATCTACCGTGCGGGATTAGTCACCGCAGCAGTAAGTTTTGCGATCGCAGCTAATTTATTTTTTGCTCAAGGACAAGCAGCTTTACCAGCTATCACACCTTTATTTGCCTTGTTTTCCCTAGGGTTGGGGGTCAGCCTTTACTTTATTCATATTTACATGAAAGCTTTGCACCGAGTACTCCAGGGCTTTTGGTTAATTGGCACAGTTGCCACAATTGCGATCGCATTTCAGGCTAACGAACCTTTGGCACAATATATTTATAATCATCCCCTTACTTTGTTTGGTACGGGCTTTACTTTTGCAGCCTTGACAGGAATCTTTTTTAAAGAGGCTGCATGTTTTAATCGTGCAGAAACCAAAATTCTTACTCCTATTGTTCCTTTACTGTTGTTGGGACACATGGCGGGCATTATTCCTGTGGAGATGGAGCAAGCCTTGCTGGGTATTTGGTCAATTGGCTTTAGTGTATTTGCCATTCGGAAAATGACCCAAGAAATTGACCCTGATATTGGCGATAAATCAGTTTTTGCTTATTTAAAGGCAAATGAAGCAAAGCAATAGGTTTGATCTGGTTATTGTTTTTGCATATCTTTTTATCTTTGAGAAATAAGTTGATTCAGATGAAATCAGCTAAGTAAAAACTTAGAAGATAAGATTTATGTTTGATACTATTAATTCGGAAAACAATATTTTTAATCCCGACAATAACTTTTCTAATCCCTCTGTAGAAACAGTCAACGACTTCTACGGCTTTGATGTTAATCAAGATAGTAATCAGTCAGCTATATATTTGGCAGGGACTTTGGGCGCAGATGGTTTTACTGTCGATACTAATTATGATGTAACCGTCATTTCTGGTAACGGGAATGTAGACTTTAGTACAGGCTTGTATGACACCATCAATTTGAGTCATATCTCCGTTGATGAGGTAATCGACTATAGCTTGGCTCAAGCAACAGAAGGAGGAGTGGCTTTCGATCCTGGAAATGGAGCGAGAATGTTTGATTATATTGCTCTGGCTGATGGTACAGAAGTAATGTTTGAAGGGATTGACGGCATTATCTTCTCCGATCATTTTGAAGACTTAAGCGTATCTCCTGACGACTTTTTGTTTGCCGAACAATGGAACTTACACATAATGGGAGTGCAAAATGCCTGGAGATTCAATCAAGGTTCGGATAATGTTTTGATTGGGGTACAGGATACGGGAATCGGCATTAGTGCTAATGGAGATTTCCATCCTGATATTCGACAAGATGAGACTTGGTATTTCAATGGTAATAATCTTGGGTTAAACGCTAACTTAGCTGATAATTTTTTAAGTGAAGCAGGAATATATTCTCAAACACAGCTGACTTCCCACGGCACTTCTGTTCAAGGAATTATTGCTGCCGATAGCAACAATGGTTTAGGTATAGCGGGAATTAACTGGAATTCTGATGTTTACCACATTGATGTTTTAGAAAATAATCCAGGGGATTTGAGCATTGCTCAAGCTACTCAAGAAATGATTGATTTTGCCGATAGCAACGGACAGAATTTAGTTATCAATCTCAGTATTCAAACTTCTAATACTTTTGGTAACTTGGCAGGAATTCATAATGAATTTGCTGGGGTGGTTGCTGATAACCCCGATGTTTTATTTGTTGTGGCGGCGGGCAATTATGGCAATGAGGGATTAGAAGGCTTGTCCTCTCCTGGGGTGCTAGCTCAAGAATACGATAATGTAATTGCAGTAGGTGCAGCTTGGGGTACAAACGATCGCTTTGGCAACCAAACTACTCCAGGGGAAAGAATTGAATATGCTGACTGGGGTTCTCAATATGGCGATGGTTTAACTGTGACTGCCCCCTCTGAAGTTTGGACAACTGATGCTTATAGCGACGGTACATTTGACTATGGTTCGCAGTTTGACGGTACATCTGCTGCTGCATCCAACGTTACTGGAGTTGCGTCTTTAGTCTGGAGTGCCACCCCCGATCTCACGGCTGCCCAAGTGCAGGTAATATTGTCTGAAACCGCCTATGATACTGGCGTTGAAGGTTATGATATTTATAACGGACACGGGTTGATTAATGCTGATGCTGCGGTAAGAAAAGCGATCGCCATGGGAAATAATAACGTCGCTTTTACCATTGTGTAATTTGATTTTGCTTCTTTAAATTGCGATCGCATTGTTGAAAAACTTTACTGTAATCTGCCGTCACACTCTGATAATATCTATGGCGAAGCTTGCCAACAGGCTTTACTAGTCAAAGTAATAGAACTGTTTTGCCATGAAAACTAATGTCCAAAAGTATCTCAATTTTAAGATTGATTGGTATTTAATTACAGCTAGTAGTTTAGTTTTGATTTCTGCCCCAAACGCTCAAGCTCAAAGTAATATAGTTCCAGACGATACCTTGGGTGATAAAAGCTCAATTGTTAATCCTGATGCCGATGGTTTTGCGATCGATTTAATAACGGGGGGCGCACAAAGGGGACAAAATCTATTCCATAGCTTCTCTGAATTTAATGTCTCTGAAGGAAGAAGCGCGTATTTTTCTAGCCCCAACGCCAGCATTGCTAATATCCTCTCGCGAGTTACAGGAAATAATATTTCTGAGATATTTGGCACATTAGGCACAATTGGCGAATCTCAACCGAACTTATTCTTAATTAATCCCAACGGAATTTTATTTGGTGATAACGCTAGTTTAGATTTAGGCGGTTCTTTTGTAGCTACTACTGCCGATAGTATTCAATTTGGCGAACAGGGATTTTTTGACGCTACTAATCCCGAAGCACCTCCATTATTAACAGTGCAGCCATCGGCTTTTTTAGTTAATCAATTAAATAACGGCACAATTGAAAACAACTCTACTGCACCAGCAGGAACAGATCCTACGCAAACCTTGAATTTTGTTGGCTTGCGAGTACCTGATGGAGAAAGTTTGACTTTTTTAGGAAATGAAGTAGCAATAAACTTTGGTGGAATAGTCGCTTTAGATGGTGCCATAAATATAGGTGCGCTAAATTCTGGAAGAGTAAATTTAGACCCAAATAACAGTTTGAATTTTGCAGATAATGCAGTACGAGGAAATGTATTTATTGGGGAAGGTGCTGGTTTACTTAGTGCAGGTGAAAATGGTGGTCAAATTGCGATCGCAGCAGAAAATATTGATTTATCGGGCAACAGTACGATCATCACGGGAATTCTAGGGAATTTAGGTTCAACTGAAGCCCAAAGTAATAACATTGATCTAGATTCAACTAACACTATTGCGATCGATAATAGTTTCGTATTTAATCGCATTTCAGAAAATGGTACAGGAAATGGTGGAGATTTATTAATGAATGCTGCCAATCTTTCTATAACTAATGGAGGCAGAATAGGAGTTATTACTCTTGGTGTGGGGAATACGGGCAATGTGAATATAAATACCAGCCAATCAGTTGAGATAAATAGCGAAGATACTAGCTTTTTGACGGGAATATTTGCTCAAGTACTAGAAACAGGGATAGGAAATGCAGGGGAAATAAACATCACTACGACAAATCTTGATATAAATAACTTTAATGCCACGATTGGTACAAATAGTTTTGGTCAAGGAAATGCAGGAAATTTAATCATCAATACTCAAACTGCCAATCTGACCAATTCTGCTTTAATTGATGCTAGAACCTTTGGTTTTGGTAACTCAGGCAATATTCAACTTAATGCCTCAGAAAATATAGCTATAGAAAACAGCAGTTTTATTAATAGTGACGTAGCCTTTGGAGTTACTGGCGAAGGTGGCGATATTATTATTTCTGCTGACAATATGACTATAACCAACGGTTCTCAGCTCAGTAATAGTGTATTTGGTCAAGGAGATGC
>CAKZYI010000465.1 GCA_937884735.1 uncultured Pleurocapsa sp. | reverse complement strand
ATTCTCTGTTATCGAGAATAGATTGACTATTGCCCACCCTACCAATTTACTTGCTACTTACGAACAGACATCTAAAGAACTCTTGGTTTCAACAGCGTGGTTGTACATGGCAAACTAAATTCGCGCCCTCCCCACGCTCAAACTAGATGCGATTTAATATGGGAAAAGCGATCGCTCTTTTAACTGCTACTATCTTTATATTGCTTATCTTTAATAGCAACATACTTTTCAATTGTTTTTTTCGCTCCCATTGCTTGCCTGTATTCTTCTCCCTCTTCTTGTTCTAAACGCTGTCTTACTTTCTTTCTCAAATTTGAGACAATTTTGCCATTAGTTTTGCGCGTCTGTTTCCAATCTAAAATTGGTTGAGGATAATTTTGCTGATATTCCCCTGCTAGAATTTGCGATTTAGAGCATTCTTTTAATTCTGGTATCCAATGATAGACAAATTGCAAATATGGATCTTTATCTTCTAAGTTTTTTGTTGGATTATAGATCCGAAAAGTTTTAGATAAAGGATTGGTAATACCAGCTTGTGCTTGCCATTGCCAGTGATTGATCGCAATGTTGCCATCTACTAACCGACTCATAAAGTATCTTGCTCCATGATGCCAAGATACAGCACAGCTAATGGCTAAAAAAGTAACGCACATTGCCCGCATCCGAAAATTCATCCAACCCATTTGGTTTAGCTGACGCATACTAGCATCTACCATCGGATAACCTGTCTTGCCTTCACACCAGGCGGTAAAGAAAGCTAATTTTTCCCCTGTTAGTGGTTTATCAAAATAGTATTCATCAAATTCTCGATAGCGGTTTTTCCAGGCTAATTCGGGATGGAAATAGTGTCTTTGACTAAATTTATCGTGCCATCTTAGACGATCTAAAAAGGTTTTGAGGGAGAAATAACCCTTTGATTTGGGGTCGAGTTTGTTACTCAGGGCAACTGTATTCTGGTAAATTACACGAGATGAAATGTTACCAAAATCAAGATAGGAAGATAGATGAGATGTTGCTCCCTGTTGCGCCATCCAAGGGCGAGACATTTTCCAATGGTAGCCAAAATACCTCTGTTCTAAAAAGCTGTTTAAAGTATTGTGAGCCTTATCTTCTCCACCGATAAAACGAGAGTTTCCTTTGGTCAATAAATGACGATATTTTTGTCGAAGCTCGGTCAAGGTTAGCTGGGGTAAATTCAACTCCAAATTGGGAGTATTTATCTGCTCTGGAGTTAAATGTAGGGGTTGCTGATGATAATTATGATAGTCTCGCCACCAATTGTCGTAATTTTCGCCTTCAATCTGCAAGAAATAATTGATGCCTAAGTGAACCTTTAAATTGTGCTGTTTGTAAAAATCTAATAAATTGCGATCGCGTTCGATACCATATTCTACCTGTACATCTCGATTAAAGTAGAGTTTGGGCTGTCTTGTTTGTTGCAGAAGCGATCGCGTTAGGCTTTTAATTACATCTACTGATTTACCTTCAAATAAAAATAAACGGCTACCTTTTTGTCGAAGACTATTATCCATATATGACAAAGATTCAAATAAAAATTTTACTCTTGCTGCACTAATTTCTGGCTGTTTATAAAACCAAGAATCAATTACGAAAAAAGGTATAACTTCCTGCTTATTTTTAGTCGCCTCAGCCACAATTTCACAGTCGTCTAAACGTAGATCGCGACGAAACCAAACTAAAGCAATTTCTGAATTTGACGACATGAGAGAGCTTGAATAAATAGATTAATCTTATAATTTCATTAAAATACTTATCTTCCTATTCCCCATCTTCACAAAAGTAGATTTTCTCTATTGTTGAATAGGATATTACTCATTACTTATCACTTATTACTTAAAGCCAATTAACAAACGATACAAAGCTCGATTCTTGTCACGAATGACCCTTTCCTTATCTCAACAGATTAATTTGTGCATAACTCACCTTAACTAAGCCCGATTACCGCTTTCTCCTTTGACTACGGCAGAAGTAATTAAGTGAGCCAGCCTTAAAGCTTCAGGTACGTTCCCTTTATCTGTTAGGCTTTGTAAAACTCTATGGGTAAGCTCCCCCGTTAATCCACATACTTGAAAATAAATAGGTGGATAAACATGTATTTCTCCAGCCTTATCGAGCAATTGCAGTCTTGCTTTTGGATGAGGCAAAAGGGAAATTGCTGCCTTCATCTTTTCCACTTTAGGGATTTTTCTCATAACAGCAACACAAGGTAAATTTAACATTTGAGCCAAATAAGGTAAATTAATCAAATTTAAACCGCCCATACTAATTCCATCTAGTAAGACCAGATGCAGTTGAGGATAAAACTTGCTTCTTAATAACATTTGAGCCAAGTTTTCTGTACTATCCCAGCCATCAACTCGGATCTCTCCCCACAACATTCCTTCAAAACGAGTCTTACTGCAAACTACTCCCGCTACAGCCACAGGTTTATTTGAATGGCGTATAAAAGGAGCATCATCAAAGCCTATCGCTCTGATTTGGCGATGGTGATGCAATAAATAGTCTAGTTTGGCTTCCATTCATTCGTTAGTTTATAGATGTAGATAGTAAAAGCCAAGAGCTTCTACAATGGATCTATCTTAAAATACTCACATTTTATCTAAATGAGCGATAATTGGGATTCATCAAGGATTGAAAAGAACATTGGCATTAATTTTAAATATGATGAAACTCTACGTCTGGCACTCATCCACCCTTCTTTTGCCAAGTTAATTAAAGAGCCAGAAATTAACAATCAACGTTTAGAGTACCTTGGTGAGACAATTTTAGACTTGGTAATTATAGATTATATATTCTGGAATTTTTCTCATTTTCAAGTTGGTAAACTCAAAGCCTTGCGAGAAAAGCTGACTGATACCGAGAGACTCACTAAGCTTTGGTACGATCTTCAGCTTGGGGAAGTATATCCGTTTTTAGATTTGAAAGAAGAGCGACATCGTCTTCGAGTTAAGCGTACTAATCCATTTGAAAAAGGGTTAAAAGCTCTTGTGGGAGCGATCTACATTGATCGCGGTTTTTCTCAGACGCGCAATTGGCTCAATAAACAGCTTATTGTACCCTTGCTCAAGAAATATTTGAAACCAGAGTTGAAACACGATCCTTCCGCAAAACATTTAGAATTGTTGGGTAATGCTCTATCAGAAGGAATTGCAGTAGATTATCTATATCGTCATATTCTTTATGCTAGCCCGACTAAATTGAAGTCTTTGGCAAAGAAATTGACTTCTAAGGAGAATCAAAGCAACTATGTCAAACAGATGAGCGATTCTGCTTGGTTGGAGATTGTCCCAGAGCAAAACAAGCCAAAGTCCTTGAAAACTTTAATAGCCAAGGTGTATCTTCAATTTAATCAAGAAAATAGTAAAAGTAGCTTTCGCAAAACTAGTAGTTTTATAAACGAACAATGTTTTGATGATGAAAAAATTATGGAGCAGGCTATCTCTTTACTACTCAAAGATGGCAAACCCCAAAAATGGATTATTCATAATGTAATGGGTTATCCCAGCAACAAATACAGTGAGGGAAGAGAAGAGTTTTACAAGCTAACTAAAAAATCAGAATCTTGAGCAAAAATGCGATCGCTAGTTTGGCAGATTGTAGCACTATCCATTCCATTGAAAGAATATTCTAATAACAGACTTTTACTCAAGTAGCTAGACTTTAAACCAAACTAGGTTCTGATTTTACTTCTAACTTTGGCATTGGCTCTTGCTCTATTTTTGTCTTTTCTGCTGGAGTTTTTTCTGTGGGTAGCCCTTCGATGGGACATTCCTCTGTACCTACTGTTGTGCGGGTAATAGCTTCTGCCGTTTCTTTGGCTTTTTCAGGGTTATTTACCCAGTCGTGATAGAAGTCAAAGGGGCAATCTGGTACTCCTTGGGCACCTTCACCAGAGTTAATCAATCCAGTGTAGCCACGGTGCATCAACTTGAAGATGTGGTTTTGAGATTGGGCATTAGCGCGGAAATCTCGGATAGCAAATTTGGAAAGAGTAGCATACTGTACGCCATTTTCTTCTTCACCACATTCACCTAAAGTGCGTCCGCCAAAGCCAACAATTGCCGAGTGTCCGAAGTAGCTGTATACTCCATCAAAACCAGAGGCATTAGCAACAGCTACGTAGGTATTATTCATCCATGCCATTGCTTTGGAGACAATAATTTGCTGCTCTTTGGCTGGATACATATATCCCTGACAGCGTACAACAAGCTCTGCTCCCTTCATGGTACAGTCTCGCCAAATCTCAGGATAGTTACCATCATCACAAATAATTAGACTAATTTTTAATCCTTTTGGTCCTTCAGAAACATAGGTATTGTTGCCTGGATACCAACCTTCTATAGGACACCAGGGCATGATTTTACGATACTTTTGCACGATTTCGCCTTCGTCGTTCATTAGAATTAGAGTATTGTAGGGAACTTTCTGGGGATGCTCTTCGTGTCTTTCCCCAGTCAGAGAAAAAACACCCCAAACTTTATTTCGCTTACAGGCTGCTGCAAAAATTGCTGTTTCATCCCCAGGAATAACCGCAGCAGTATCCATCATTTCTTGAGAATCGTACATAATACCATGGGTAGAATATTCGGGAAAAATCACCAAGTCCATTCCTGGCAATCCGACTTTCATTCCGTCAATCATTTCAGCGATTTTATGACAGTTATCGATTACTTCAGCTTTAGTATGGAGGCGAGGCATTTTATAGTTGACAACTGCAACACCAACAGCATCATTGCTAGAAGAAATATCTCCGTGAAAATCCATGTTTTCAACTACTTAAAATTAATTTTTAAAAAAATGTACTCACTAACCTTGTCGAAAAATAATGCTGTGATCGCATTTTAATGCTTGCAAAAGATAATTTAAATCTCAGCAATACATTACCTAAATTTGACTCCGCCATAGCGAATAGTGACTGAAAATTTATCAGCGGCGAAACCAATTTTTATTTAAAAGCATGCTATCTGTTGAAACAGAATTATTCCGTATATCAAGCCACAAAACAATCGAGTATTTGTGAATCAAGACCAGATCGATTTAACAACACTACAGAAATTTTAAGCAACATAATTTTGTTGGCAATATTTATTGCATAAAACGCAAAAGTGTTTGGCTCATTAGCCCTATTAACTTTTTATGTGAATCGAATTAATCTAGAAGAGTCGCCAGAGATATACGAGGAGTCCCCAGCATTCGTATTGGCAACAGAATCATAACGGGAGCGCAACCTGCTGAGGTATTTATAGCTGCAATCCAAAAAGCCACAAAAGATTTAGCAGAGGTTTAATTATGACTTTTATCGATAAACGTGCCATTATTATTGGCGGTTCGTTGGGTGGACTGTTTGCGGGAGTATTGTTAAGGTCTATTGGTTGGGAAGTAGATATTTATGAGCGATCGCCTTCTTCTCTAGGGAGTCGTGGAGGAGGAATAGTACTTCAGCCTGAAATTTTACAAGCTTTTAATCGCGCCAAAGTCAGTTATGAATTGCCTTTTGGAGTAACGGCATACGAGCGGTTGTATCTAGAAGCAGATGGTAGCATTGCCGAGAAAATGCTGATGCGCCAAACTCAAACTTCTTGGAATTTAATTTACAACACCCTGCTAAGTCATTTCCCTGCCGAACACTATCATCAAGGCAAACAACTTGCCGATCTTCAACAGCATAAAGAAAAGGCTACAGCAATTTTCGCCGATGGTACAGAAGCAACAGGGGATTTATTGATAGGTGCAGACGGTGCAGGTTCGATAGTGCGTCAAAAACTTCTTCCTAACTATAATCCTAGCTACGCAGGCTATATAGCATATCGAGGATTGGTTGGAGAACGGGAATTAGACAAAAAAACTGCCGAACTTTTAACCGATCGCTTTGTTTTTCAACAGATACCTAACTCTCATATTTTGCAATACGTCATTCCTGGAGAAAAAGAATCTTTAGAGCCTGGAAAACGTCGCTTTAACTGGGTGTGGTACGTCAACTATGACGAAGCAACAGAATTACCAAAGTTGTTGACGGATAAAGAAGGTAAACGCCATACTTATTCTATCTCTCCTGGGGCGATCGCAACAGACGTAAAACAACAAATGCAAAAGTATGCACAGAGTGTTCTCGCACCACCGATGCAGAAATTAATTGCGGTGACTAGAGAGCCGTTTATTCAATCCGTCTTAGATTTAGCAGTGCCACAGATGACGTTTAATCGCATTGCTTTAGTTGGTGATGCGGCATTTATTCCCCGTCCTCATACCGCTTCGGGAGTGTCTAAAGGTGCGGTCAATGCCATGACTCTCGCCGATGCTTTAGTCGAACACGACCATAATGTAACCAAGGCTTTAGCAGCTTGGGAAACCAACCAGTTGAAGTTTGGTATGTATCTCAAGGATAGGGGACAGGCTTTAGGCGATCGTTCTCAGTTTTCTTATGGCAAAGAGCGTATCAAAAATTTTTCTAATTTAATAGCATAGGGTAATTTTTGTTTTTCCTGGTTTTCACTCTTCTCTACTCAAATGCTACTATGGCTCGATCCAACAAATGCTAAGAGTTGATAGCTGATAGCTATTATTATGCGATGCGCTACTTGTAGAGATAATTAATTTTCTTTTATAAGGGGGACTAGGGGAATAGGACAAAGGCTTTAGCCGCATGTGTGGGAGACTAGGGGACTAGGAGACTGGAGACTAGGAAATATAGATATAGCCTATTCGGAATACTTTATTTGTTCATGTACAGCATTACGTATTAAGGTTAGGACGTTTTGAATCCAGAACAGATGCTATCTAATTACTTTCATCCTTGTTCCTTGTTCCTTGCTCCTTGTAGAGTTGTTTATAGTCTAGATAAACCTCTTCCCTGTGGTGCAAGGGTTTGGATAGAAGTTTTGGGAGTTCATCTAGACTTGATGGCTGATTGATTTTATTGGTGCGTAACATCAGTTATTTGATTGTGGAATAATAAAGCCAATTTTCTATTTCTTTGGCTAGCCAGTCCAATTCTCTATCGCTAATTTCTCTGTTTAAAGAGTTATCAATCATGCTGGTTTTCGGCGTAATAGTACCATGGATTCTATAAGCTTCTTCATTAGCCCAAATGACCATTGCAGGAGGATTATTAGAACTTTCTAGTTTGACTTTAGTAATTGTATCTCTAGGACTTGGTTTGGGCTGTTGATATTTGAATCCAGCACATTCATAGGTTAAAGATATCTCTTGAGAATCAATTTTCAATCTAGCTGTAGTAAAAAGAAAAAGCATTATTTTTGCTATGATTGTAAACCCTGCTATCCAAAAAGGAATAGAAAATAGAGAAAAGACAATATTAATGGGAAAAGGTGCGGTTAATAAAGCAAATCCAGTCCATATCACTAAAAAGCCATTCCAAAAACAGGCAAAACCAATTAAAAACAAGACTTCAGTCGTAAAGCCCTTTGGTGGGACTGAAATATCGATCGCGTCTGAAGTTTTATCCAAGACTATTTTGCTTTTTCTTGGCTGTTTGACAATTTCCCTTGCTGGTCGTGTTTTTTCTAAATTGATTGGATGTTTGATAGCCTGTAGAGCCTCAGATGCCGAACTAAACCGTCTGTCTAAACTAGGCTCGATCGCTTTGTTAAGCCATCCAATTAAAGAAGGATTCAAATTAACCAAATCTGCAAATAAAATACGTCCATCTTTGCTAGGTAATTCCGTTGGATGTTTGCCTGTAGCTAGATAAATTAGAGTTGCACCTAGGCTATAAAGATCTGATGCAGGTACGGTTTGTCCGCCAAATTGTTCGGGAGGCATATATCCATATGTACCAACTATAGTGATTGTTCCTCCTTCAGTCGCAGCAGTATTTTGGACTGCACCAAAATCTATCAAATAAACTTTACCAACATTACTTCCCGATCTGTCTGTCAATAGTATGTTGCTTGGTTTGATATCTCGATGAATTATAGTAGGTTGTCGCTGATGAAGATAAATTACAATATCCAGTAAAGCGATCGCAATTTGCTCAATTTCCACTTCACTAAAGCTACGTCCCGTTTTCAAACATGATTCTAAAGACGGAGCATCTATATAGCTTTGTACTAATGCATAGGCATAGGAGTTTGATAACTTCAATTCAAAATAATCTAAATACTGAGGAATAGCAGGGTGAGATAAATTTTTTAAAGTTTGTGCTTCCCGCTCAAAAAGTTTGAAATTTTCCCACTCAGAATGAGAGTTAAATTTGAGTATTTTAATTACTACTAATTCTTGAGTATTTAAATTTTGTGCCAAGAGGGTTTCTTTGCCCCCGCGGTTGCTTAATTGAGTTTGAACCTGATAAACTCCATTTAAGATCATCTCAGTCTTTGATATTTACTATTATTAGCCACCAATATTCGCTTCAATTGTAGTTTTATAAGTTTTAAATAGTAGTTGGTTATTCGATAGTTTCAAATGATTCAATCATCTTTTCTACTGATGGTAAATAATTATTGTAGCTATCAAGTTTAGCTGTATAAGTAAGAATATAAGCCCGATTATCTTTTATAGACCATGCTTGCATTCTCTGGACAGTGTTGCCATTAACATCACCCATATAAATTATTTTCCGTCCTTCGTTATCACCAAGATAAACAACTTCAGCTTCTCCTACATTAGGATCGGAAAGCTTCTTAACTTCAGCAATCGATTCTTCCGTATATTGCTCTAAAGAAACATCATCGGGTAAATATTCTATCAATATACAGACTCGCTCCTTAAACTTGTCCAAACTATCTTCTAAAGGAGAGAAAAAGGTAACTCCCGTTGCGAAAAAATCATCTCGATTTTGTCTAGACCAAACTTCAGGATAGTCGACCTTGAAACCATAATCAGTATTTTCATACAGGGATAAGCTAATTTTTGGTTCAGGATCTTTTTGTTGTAAAAATATCCAAGATCCTATGCCCCCCACTATCAAAGCTAAAGCAGCCCCAATCGCCACAAACAACTTAGATTTAGGCTTCTTTGGTTCAGCCCGAACAACATTGGCAACAGCCTGACTCTTTTGCTGGGTTGAGGGTTGGGGTATGTCCTGAAGAATTTTTGTTTCTCGATTAATCTCTTCTGTAGTCGATTGAGATTTTGTTTCTGACTGAGTTTGGGCTGTAGGAGTAGGAGGAGAAGAAGTTCGTTGACTACTGTTGAGTAAAACAGTTTCTTTATTATCATTTTTATCCGCATCCAACTGTTCTAAGTCTGCTAAAACAACTCCCGCCGAACTATATCTTTCTTGATGACGATAGCGCACCATCTTATCTAAAATATTAAGCAACTGAGGCTGATAACTAACTTTGGGATCTAATAAAGTACGCCAAATTAACTCGCCATCTGAGTCAATGTTATAACCTTTAGGTGATACACCCGTCAAAGCCTGAATTGCAATTATGCCCACGGCATAGATGTCGCTATAAAACCCAGGACGACCCATCATCTGTTCCATTGGCATATAAGATTTTGTGCCAACTGCTACAGTCTGCTTTACTTCTCCTGCTGCGTCAATAATCTGAGTACTGACCTGCTTTACCGAGCCAAAGTCAATTAAAACAATTTTTTGATCTTTATGGCGACGCATTAAATTAGACGGCTTGAGGTCGCGATGAATTACGCTGTGTTGCTGAACCTGCATCAAGACTTCAAGAATGTCGTTTAATAAAGTAATAGTTTTTTCTTCTGACCAAGGCTCTCCCACAATTATCTCATTACTAAGATCGTGTCCTTCTACCAATTCTTGAACCAGAAAGAAGTCGTTTTGATGTTCAAAATAAGCCAATAGCCGAGGAATGCGATCGCAATGTCCCAAGCGATTCATAATCTCGGCTTCTCGATTAAACAGCCTCCTGGCTATTTCTAGTGTTTTTTCACTAGCAGATTTGGGCTTTAATTGTTTAACGACGCATAAGCTATCAAAACACTGTTGGTCTTGGGCTACAAATGTAACTCCCACGCCACCTCTTCCCAGTTGTTTGACGACGTAATAACGTCCCTGAATAGTTTGTCCTACAAGATTGTTATCCATCGACACAATTGAATAAACGGCTTCTTACTTAAGTCTCCATAATTTTAACCAAAAAGGATAAAAATTCTTGTTTTACAATTCAATATCAAAGCTTCTGGCTAACTGATTGGAATAAAATTATCTAAATTATGGAAAACCCGCACCCTATCCGCAAAATTGGGTGCGGGAAGATGTTTAATTCGAAGAATAGAAATTATTGATTAAATAACTTTAGTCTTCGTAAACTCGGCACTCTAGAGCATCGGGATTATCATCACAATATTTTTCTAAAGAGCTTTTTTCAGGAGTTTTTTGCTTTTGGTGAGCTGCTTCTGCGGAAAGTTCTTCAACTGTGTCCCAAGCTGCCGCGCATTCTCCAGAAGTATCTCCCTCTGTTCTGCACACTTCTCTGGCAGTTTCCCTTTCTTTTTGTATTTGTTCTTGTATATCGCTCATATTCGTCCTCTTATTTTAATTCACGTTATATTATGCCACGTACGTCTATCTAGCTTTGGTAATCGCTCATACTCTTTAGCTGTGGAAAAATAATTTATTTTCCCGATAGTCAAACTAAGCATTTATACTCTACAACCTAGCATTACTTTTAACTTGTCTAGTAAAAACATCGCATCTTTCTAAAGAGCTAAATAATTACTAGGAATAAAGATAAAAAACAATATTGGTTTACATGGTAAATTGTAACCCCTGAAATTTGACGGGCAAATATAGCTAACACCATAATTATCAAGGATTTAGAGTCAAAACAATCAAGTTAGAGACAAGAAAAATTTCTAAAGTTTTAATTATCGAATAGCTTTTGGCAAAAAACTCTAGAAGAATATCTGAGATAATTGGTTGTTGATGTTCCCTTGAGCCAAAAATATGGGCGAAGCCAAGCGACGCAAAAAGCTAGATGCTAGTTATGGAAATGTCCCTTCTCTAACTAGCCCAAGTCAACAGCAAAAGCACGTTGATTTAATTGTTGATGAACTATCCAAGAAATTTGCTATCCAAATCAAACAGATTGCTGGAGCAGAATCAATGATAGATGGTTACGACTCTTATAAACAATCAGTGTTTAATTGGCTAAACTCTAAATTAGAGCCATATCGCCAAGGCGATCGCATTCTTATTGCCAGTTCTATTATGTCTGTCTATGCAGAAATAGCAATGCAATATGAGACTAGTCCTTTGTTAATCAAGTTCTGGTATGAAGTCCTCGAATCATTTCTTTCCGATGAAAAACGAGACAGAATTGAAGTTATAGTCAAAAAAATCAATGCTGAATTCAAATAGATAGTCGATAATAATCGTGAGCCGTTTCATAGACTCGCATGATTGTGTCTAGTTCATTAAAATTCATTTTGCCATTGCTCGACTACAAACAAATTACTTTTTGTAGTTTTAACGTAGTGCAGTCGATTAAAGCCTTCTTGATAGCTTGGTAATTCTAATTTATTTGCCGTTGCTAAAATACCTACCAAAGGAATTTTAGATTTTCCTTGGCGTAGACTATTACGCTGTTTACATTTTTCCACATCGGATTGAAAATAATAGCCCGTAATTTCAAACCGATGATTTTTCGCAGGTAAGATATATTTTTTCCTATCTATTACTGTTGGATTAGTATTATCAATAACTACTGGCTGTTTTGATGTAAAAAAATCTTTGAATAGAAGTTGCTCTCGATGGCGCGTTTTAAGCATATCTAGATTGAGGCGGATATGACTATCAGCAAACTTGTGTTTATAAAAAGAAGATTTGCCCGAAGCTTGTAAACCAATAAATATAACCGTTTCCATTTTGCCCATCAATAATCTCACAAGCCGAATGAAAACTTGACGAGAGGGATAGCAAGTTTATAATTTATCCTATGGATAAGGCTTTTTTCAACAGTTATTTTATAGTTTTTATAAAAATCTTAATCTTTAAAAACTGCTTAAAGCAAGTTTAGTCCAGGGTGCAGGAGTTGAACCTGCCTAGCACAAATTATGAGTTTGTTGCCTAAACCGCTCGGCCAACCCTGGGTATATATTTTTCTCTAGTAGACCATTATATTAGTAAGTCTGGTATCTTTGACAAGATATATCTTAAAAAATAATACAAAATTAAGATTACATGAAAATAAGAGTGAATTTTTGGCTAACTATTTTTCTATTTATCATGATGCTGTCAGGGGCTGTTGCTAGCTCTTACATTGGCTATTTCATGGGCAGAGAAGCTCTTAAAGTAGTCACCCAACCTGATATTAGTTCTGAAGATTACACCAAAAATCAAAGACCATTAGGAGGAGAGCATAAAGGATTAAAAATTATTAAAGAGCAGGATATCCTAACTAAGGTATACAAACAAATGAAAGCAGGAATATAGGACGTGTCAAATAGTCAAGCAATGATGTCTAAAATTTTATTCCTTGTTAGTTAATTGATGACTGAGCAAAACTTATTTTTAACTTTTATTGGTGTTTTTGTACTAATTGCGATCAATGCTTTTTTTGTGACTGCGGAATTTTCCATTGTTGCGGTACGTCGTTCTCGTATAAGTCAATTAGTAGAAAGCGGAGATCTTCAAGCTCAAACAGTACAGTCTCTCCAAAGAAGTATAGATCGTCTTTTATCTACTACTCAACTGGGCATTACTTTGTCTAGTTTGGCTTTAGGATGGGTAGGAGAAAGAACCATGGCGACATCTATCATCGCTCTAATTCAACAGCTATCTCTTCCAGAAAATCTGTCTCAGGCGATCGCAAATTCTTTTGCTGTGCCTTTTGCTTTTATTCTTTTGGCATACTTACAAATAGTCTTGGGAGAACTTTGTCCTAAGTCTATTGCTTTGATGTATCCTGAAAAAATAGCGCGTTTTTTTGGACCTCCAAGCCTAGTTATTGCCAGCATTTTTCGACCTTTTTTAGCTATTTTAAACTTATCTACTCGTTTGCTTCTCAAGTTGGTAGGAGTCGAATACAGCAGTCAAGGATGGTACGAACAAGTAACCTCAGAAGAATTACAGTTAATTATTGCCACGGAAAAAGAATCTATTGGCTTGGAAGCCGAAGAAAGACGACTATTAAAAAATGTCTTTGACTTTCGTGAGGATACCGCAGAACAAATAATGATACCCCGCACAGATATCAAGTTTCTCGCTTTAACTACTACCTTTGGCGAACTATTAGACGCAATTTGCGAGGCTGGCTACTCTGGATATCCCGTAATTGGCAATTCTTTAGATGATATTCGCGGCATCATTCACTACAAGAAATTAGCTCTACCCCTAGTCAAAGGACAGATAGAGAAAGACTCCACCATTGAATCTTGGATTGAACCCGTTAGCTTTATCCCCGAATCTACATCTTTAAATGAGCTACTTCCATCGATGCAACAGTCCCATCAAAAAATGGTCATCGTAATAGATGAATTTGGCGGTACTTCAGGTTTAATAACTCTACATGACCTAGTTGCAGAAATTGTCGGAGATGGCGGAAACGATCCAGATTCGGGGATCGAAACTGTGCAAAAGTTAGATGAAAATACTTTTCTTGTCTCGGCACAGATGAACTTAGAAGAAGTTAACGAACAACTAGAACTCAATCTGCCCTTAGCTGATGATTACAATACTTTAGGTGGCTTTCTGCTAGAAAAATGGCAAAAGATACCCGAACAGGGAGAACAGCTAGAATATGGCAATCTTGGCTTTACTATTACAGTTGCTGATAGTAACCGTTTGTACCAAATATTGATTCATCGATAGGCAACTATCAGCTATTAAAAGGGAAAACCATTTGAAATATATTTACTCAAGAATCATTAACAAATTGTTCCATCAGGCATGATTGCTCCTGTTAAGATTGCCTGAGATAAATCTACGCGATCGAGACAGGCTTGGGCTAGATTTGCACCTTGTAAAAAAGCATTATTAAGATTTGCTTGGGCTAAATTTGCGCCCATTAAGTTGGCATCAATCAAATTTGCGCCAGTTAAATTAGCATCAGCCAAATTGGCTTCTTTTAGATTTGCTTCTCGCAAAAATGCCCTTTGTAAAATTGCCTGACTAAGGTTTGCTTTTTTTAATTGAGCTTTGCCAAAATCAGTTTTATATAGCAATGCAGATTTTAAACAAGTCGATCTCAAATCAGCCTCAGTTAGTTTAGCTTGACTTAAATTACTCAAATTTAGATTAGCTTGATAAAAAATTGCCTTTTCAAAATTTGTCCCTGTAAAATCAGCCTCAGTTAGTTTAGCTTGACTCAGATTAATTTGAGATAGATGAGTGTTGGTAAGAATTACTTGAGCAAGATCGAGCTGCTGGAAGTTTCTTTTTCCTGCTCGATATTGCTTCAAAAGTTCTTCTGCATTCATACTTTTTAATTGAACTGACTAATATAGTCAGGAACATTGAATTTACATTTGTTCACATAAACTATCAGATCTTATAAGTTTAAATACCCAGATTAATGATGAATTAAGATTTAAACAGCCATAAAAAGCCAGTAGAATTAATAATTATTTAATAATTGTTCTATTACCTTTAAAAAATATTAAGATTTTAAGGATAAGAAGCATAACTGGCCAGAGAAAATATTTTTGTTTGAATCCAACTCTAAAAAACAGCTCAAAACTTTTTCTTCAAATCAAGAAAGAGAAAATATAGTGGCGGCGATCGCCTTACGTATTCGACAGTCTTTAGATTTAGATCTAATTCTCAATCAAGCTGTTATGGAGGTGAGGCAGTTTCTTCAAACCGATCGGGTATTAATGTATCGTTTTGAACCTGACTGGAGTGGTGTAATTGTAGTGGAGTCAGTCAATAATAATGCTGATAGTGTTTTTGGCTTTAGAATACAAGATCCTTGTTTTGCTTCTAAACATATTGAAAGATATAGACAGGGAAAAGCTCATGTCCTTCATGATGTCCAAGGAGCTAATTTAGCTCCTTGTTATGAAGAGGTATTAAATTGCTTTGGTGTTAAGGCAAATCTAGTTGTGCCAATTGTTGCTAATGGTAAATTATGGGGATTACTGATAGCTCATCACTGCCAATCTCCTCGTCAATGGTTGATTCAAGAAATCGAATTGCTCAAACAATTGTCGATTCAGGTGGGTATTGCAGTACAGCAAGCAGAACTATATCAACAAGTCCAAAGTTTTAATAACTATCTAGAACACAAGGTTAAAAAGCGCACAGCAAAGCTGCAAACTGCTGTAAGATTTGAATCTTTGATCCGCACCATAACGGAAAAAGTTAGAGATAGCCTCAATGAACCCCAAATCCTCCAGACTGTTGCCAGGGAAATAGGAGAAGTATTAAATATAGAACGTTGCAAAATCGAACTGTATAATGGCGATCGCACCAACGCCACTATCGCCTATGAATATGCGATCGAACCTCCCAACTGTGAAGGAATCAAAAGAGAGATAGAAGATTTTCCCGAACTCTATAGCCAATTATTGCAAAAACAATCGATTCAGTTTGTTGAGAAAGTCCCCGAATTAAGTCCCATCGATACTCAAGCCACTAGACTAGTCTGTCCGATTTTTGATAATGGTGGTATTCTAGGAAATCTTTGGCTATTACGCCCTAAAGAAGAGTTTTTCCAACAATACGAAATAAGTTTGGTAGAACAAGTTGCCAGTCAATGTGCGATCGCCATAAGGCAGGCAAGATTGTACAAACAGTCTCAAGTACAGCTCGAAGAATTGGCTCGTCTCAATCTACTCAAAGATGACTTTTTAAGGACTATTTCTCACGAATTACGGACTCCCATGAGCAGCATTCAACTTGCTTCAGAAACTTTGGAAACCTTGCTCGAACAACAAATTGGTTCAAATAAATCAGCGACGTTTAATCGTGTATTAGACATCTTTCGTTCTGCTTGCCAAAGGCAAAACCAGCTAGTGGACGATCTTCTTACTCTTTGCTATATAGATGCCAAAAAAGAAATAATTAAGATGCAGTGGATCGACCTTGCTGTGTGGCTGCCCCAAATTGTAGAACCATTTCAAGAACGCATCAATACTCAAAATCAAACTTTAGTGATACATATTGATCCTAATTAACCCCAATTTAAAACTGAAATCTCAATAGACAAAAGAATCTTATCAGAAATTATCAACAAAGCTTGTAAATATACTCCAGGGAATGAGGAAATAATTTTTTCTGCTCGATCAAGCAGTCATGGAATTGAACTCCAAGTTATTAATACAGGCGTTGAAATTTCTCCTGTGGAGCAACATCGAGTTTTTGATAAATTTTATCGCATTCCCAATCACGATCCTTGGAAGTTTGGCGGAACAGGTATTGGACTTGCTTTGGTTGAAAATTTGATTAACCTTTTAGGGGGTGATATTCATTTGGAAAGTCAAACAGGACAAACTGCTTTTACGATCGATCTTCCCTGTGAAACGATTGCTAGTGGTTAGCCATTAAAGAAATACTTAGAAACGGTACTATATTTTAGTGAGTTATGGTGTGTTAATGATGATTAGTAGCAGCGAACTAGATTGGTTAGCCGTGTTTGGCTATTTGGGAATAACTTTATTTGTGATGTGGCGTATTTTTAGATAACTCCCAAAAAACAAATTAATCTATTGAGGTTGAATAAAAAGTAAAAGTCTCCACAATTGAAAATAAACTTATCCGCCTATTTACTTAGGCGTTTTTATGGTGTTTCAGCCTTTGTATATGAAGTATTTATCAAGATATTGTCTTGATTAGGTAGATTTGTATTAAGTTTGTATTTTTAAAGACAGATATTATAGGCAATCAGTGTAATCACTTAGTAATATACAAGTATGTAAAAAATTTCGTTTTTTGATACTTGATGAATTTTAAAAACTTGTTACTAGGAACTCTTGCTTTCGGCGTTATGTTATCTGTTTCAACCAAAAATCATATTGCTGTTGGCGAACCTAGTAATGAACCTGGTAATAATTTAAAAAGCAACTATCAAAAGCCATTACAAGGGAAGAAAAATTTTACTTACAAAAAAGCAATTAGTCACGAACTACATGGAGGTAGAATCGCCACCAAGTTTTCCCCAAAAGACAACCAGGGATACAAAATCAAACTAGATACCCTAGCATCGGAACTGGGCTACGATCATTTTAATTGGGTAAGCTATGTTGAAGTAGATCCTTATGGTATTGCCGATCGCGATGGAAATATTGTATCTGCTCCTTATAACGATCCTCCACTAGGTGGCTATCAGTATGATTATGCTGACAAATTACCTTTTTATTGGGATGTAGAAAATTGTGATCGCTGTAGACATCGCAATCATATTCAGAATCGCCACAATCTTCAGCAATTCGATTTGACTTTTGAAGATGCACCGACAGACAATCGTCTTCAAATAGGAGAATCTATTGAATTTATAACTAGTTTAGTGGGTGTAAAAAGCATCGATTCCGCTAGTAATAGGGCAGAATGGGACATGATCTATACTTTCCGCTGGAAAGTGACTAATATTAGCCAAAATTCTTCTCAGGTATCTTTGGTAGATAGTAATGTTGACCCAACTGAATTATCGCCTTTTCTGATGGCTCAAATGATCTTGGATGGTGCAGATTTATCAACACCCCTCAAAATATCCAGTTCAAATTAATTATTGGCTTGTCTCAACCAGTTGGTTTCCTACAACATACTGTTTTGTAGCATGAACTAAAGGTAACAATGCTCCAGCTTGTTCTGTGCCATTGACTCCCAGATCGCTGTGACAAAGAAATATTTTTTTTTCGGCTCTTGCCATCATATCTTTTAAAATACGTTGCAAACGCTGGCTATCCATTTCATAATCTTCTTCAGGCATCCAAGTTTTACCACTCCACTGTTTGAGAAATAAGGGAGCGGCAAAGAGTGTCGCCGCACCACCTTGGGACCAAAGAGGAGAACTTGCATCTAGCCAAAATTGCCAGCTATGGGATGTACGCAAGGAGCGATACTGAAACACAGTTGCCAAGGTTACAGCACCCTTTTGAGGGGTAAACTGACGTATTGGTCGAGGATTTGCCGTAATCGTACCGCGACGAAGTAATAGGATAAACTGGGCAACCGTAGCGGCTTCAGTTTGAAAGCTGGGTTCATTTTGTCTGATGCGACGATCTACTTCCCAAAAGTGTTGAGCCGTTTCCATTAATTCTCGCAATACTCCAAGTTTGTCGCTACTTAGGTTTATCTTCCCAACTAAAAAATGGTTTATTGCTTCTGATAATAAAATTGTCGGGGTGAAAAAGCTTTGTTTTTGCTGTTTTATTTTACTTGTTTCAATCCAGCGAACAATTGCTTGATAGGCATCAGTAGCTTGATGTCCCAGACGATCCCAGCGAGGAAAAGATTCAACAGAAGATAAATAAGGATTTTCTGGATCGACATGATAGCAATAGTCAGCAATTAAACCAGCCCTTACAGGATCTATATCTGCAACTAATTTATTTCCTTGAGATTTTTGGCTAAATACCACCAGCATTTCGGCGATTGCATCTCGATCTACCAAACGACCCAAATCGGCGTAAACTAACCCCAATAAACTTAATAGACTTCTAACCAGAGGAGAGCTAATGATTGGACGCTGCTCGTTGAGGGGAGTAACAGGAATATTTTTAGCCGAGAGAATCTCAATTAAACTATAGCGAGCAATTTCGTCTAAACCAGGGGCAACAATTGCAATGTCCGATGGTTGAATTCCTTGTCGATCGACAGCATCAATAATAATTTCGGCAGTTTGTCGGAGTAATTCAGCACGAGAGATAGTTTGTAAAGACTGAATTGAATCTGGTGCTTCGACCATATAAGCCGTTTCTGCAACTTACTCTATAGCAGTGTCGGCAATCTCAGTTGCCAAGTTTTTGATCGCCAAATTCAGCTTTTCTTGATGACAGCGAATAGCCAAACCTTCCATATAATCTGGATCGGCATTTAACCCTAGGCGAATTTTACCATCAGGATTATGGGTAAAAACGGCAAATGTTCCCCTATCCAACATAAAATCAAACAGGTCACGAGCGAGCGCAGGATAGTCATCTACATCATCAGCAAATATTGCGCGATAACGTCTTGTTAAATGGTGCTGGTATTGAGAATTGGGCAGTAGGTAACGCCAATAAAGCTCATAAATCAATCCATAAGTCAAAAAGCCTCGATCTAAACACCACTTTTGCCATAATAAAAGCAATTCCTGCATTCTTTGCCAAAGATAGCTGCTATTCTCGTTGTTTAGATCCAATCCTGCCAAACCCTCTTGCAAAATGACAGATATATCTTCTGTGGGTACGCCACTAGCTCCTGCTAACTGCATCAAATCTAGGGTTTGTCGTACCAAACGATATTCATTATCTAATTCACACAAAGCTTGCCAATCTGATTGATTTCGCCATAGGGTGGTAGCCAATTCTTGTTCTGTTTCAGGACGCAATCTAAGGGGAAATTGCGCTTTTAACTGCAATTTTTCCAAGATTAGCGGAAAAAATAACATTACTTCATCGGTAATAAAACCTACAGGAGTTTTACAAACCACGGGATAAGTACCATCTACGGCAGATATAAGGCGATCGCTTAATTCTCGGCGATTTTGATTGTTGGCGGCAAACACTAGTACCGCCGCAGCCAAATTTTGAGGTGATTTTTTTGGGGCTTTAAAAAGTTGCTTTCTGACCCAGTTAGAAAATTCAGCTACTAAACGAGAAGTCTTACCTGTACGAGATGTCCCTGTAAGCCATAAAGATTAAATATGCACAATTTATTTTTTGGCAATCTATTAATTACCAATCGATCGGATACTTGAGTATCATAGAGGTTATAATTACCCCTCTATCTTTGTTTATCAAACAAGACTTTAATATCATTTATTGATGGTGTTATTTAAAATTAATGAAATTTCTAGATATTGTTAATCTTGGAAGGCGTTGGTTATCAGCTACTCCCGAAAGAGCTTTGGATGCAGCCTATCGCGCAGCAATTAAGATTAAGGCGATCGAAGACGATCATTTCGAGTGTCAAATAGTCTCCTCTAGCTCTATGGAATATTCCGAGAGCGTCATTAAAGTGTTTAAAAATGATGTTAATAGCTATCTCAACACCATTAAAGCCAGATTAGCAGAGTTCAACATAAGTCGGAGCTTATTAATTTTTTCGGATACTCAAGCAAACGATTCTAGTCAAAGTATTGTTCGTTACACCAATGGCTTTGACGATCCTAGCGAACCCACAATTCAGGGAAAACTAGCTTTTATTGATGCTGTCATCGATAAATACAATAATTCTAAATACGAAGAAGTTGCAGTTATTCCTACCCGTCGCTTAGAAAAAAACCAAAGTAGTAATCGTTTCATTATTGATAAAAATAATCGAACCCTAGCTTTGAATAGAGCAGATAAAGATGGTAATGGAAAAATACCAAATACGGAAACTATTACCGATAAAACTAGTGTTATACCTCGCTCTTTTATGCGAACTTTGAATCGCATCAGACAAGAAATAGACCCCAAATCTGAAGATACAGAAGAACAAGTAGTTAAGAAATTTCGCAAAAGCCGCAACAAAACGGCAATTTCTATTCGTTTTCTATTAATTTTAATTATTGTCCCCTTACTAACCCATCAAGCCACCAAAAGCTTGCTTGTTACTCCTTTAGTTCAAAAATATTTTGATAACAACGAGCAAGAAGTTTTGTTTATCAATCAAGATATGGAAGAAGAAGCTTTTATGGAGCTACATCGTTATGAAGAACAACTTCATTTTAGAAGCATGCTTGATATGATACCTTCTATTTCTAAAGAAGAAGAAGAAGAGGCAATAAAGCTTAAGGCAATAGAATTATCAGACGAATTTCAAGATAGAGGAATTAATGCCATTGGCAATGTTTTTGCCGATTTCTTTTCCCTACTCGCTTTTGCTGGGATTATCTACTTTTGCAAACGAGAAATTCAGGTTATCAAATCATTTCTAGATGAGATAGCCTATGGACTTAGTGATAGTGCCAAAGCTTTCTTAATTATTCTCTTAACAGATATGTTTGTGGGCTATCACTCTCCTCATGGTTGGGAAATTATATTAGAAGGCATTGCCCGTCACTTGGGGTTGCCAGAAAACCGCGAGTTCAATTTCTTGTTTATTGCTACCTTTCCTGTAATTCTCGATACAGTACTTAAATATTGGATTTTCCGCTACCTCAATCGAATTTCACCTTCTTCAGTTGCTACTTATAAAAATATGAATGAATAGTTTTTTGATAACAGAATTTAGTATGACTTGTGTTACAAAAATCGTAACGAGACTCTAATTAGCAATTGGAAAGGACATACTAGAGACGTTGATTAGAAGTTATATGTTAACGGTCAATGTTATTAAAAGATGCTCGCATAACCCAGATAATTTTCTTAAGTTTATTCTTACTTTTAGGCGTAAGCACAAGTGATTGGACGGTAAAGTCAAACCTAATGCTAGTAGTGATTACTAGCTGCTTAATTACTCAGTGGATATTATCTTCTGTAGTGGAATATAGCAAACGCAACGATGAATATAGTTTAAATAATTTTGCTAGTAAATTAAATATTTTAATTAGTCCCAAAGTATTGACATCTCTACGTAGTGCCTTAATTACATCTTTGGGTTTATGCCTATTATTGCGGAGTAATAGCCCAGAAACAATGGCGATCGCAGGTAGTCTTGCGATCGCCAGTAAATTCCTTTTTCGTCACCACAACAAGCACTTCTTTAACCCCGCCAATTTTGGCATTATTGCCGCTCTAACCCTAACTAACGACGCTTGGGTATCCCCTGGACAGTGGGGAACAGACTGGTGGTATGTCCTGTTATTCCTGGGCTTGGGTGGAGTGGTCTTAAAACAAGTTGGACGTTGGGACACTTCGATCGCTTTTCTCCTTTCCTATGGAGGATTAGAAGCAGTACGTAACCTATGGTTAGGCTGGAGTTGGGACGTATGGCAACACCAGTTTATGAGTGGTAGCCTATTGCTGTTTGCTTTATTTATGTTGACCGATCCGCGATCGATTCCCAACTCTAAAAAAGGTAGATGGATTTGGAGTATGGCGATCGCATTTTGCACCTTTATCTTGCAACACTATTTCTATCTCTCTACAGCAATATTCTGGTCATTATTCATCGTTTCTCCTATGACAATGCTGTTAGACATG